>CAZCKF010000200.1:0-1138 GCA_964499155.1 uncultured Chitinophagaceae bacterium | reverse complement strand
AATCACGATAGTTATAAATCCGAGTGCTAATAAAATGCGAAACCACCAGCTTTGCCACCAGGGAACAGCAATTGAAAATGAAAATGGATTTTTCATTTCTATCCACCTGGTATCACCCTTTCGCCTTGCCCTTGTCAGAAATATATAATTTCCAGGCGCAAGACTGCTGTAAAGTGCTGATCGCTTATCACCCGCAAATATCCACCCTGCATCTGCACCACTGAGTTGATAAGAAAATTCTAAATCTTTACCATTGCCGATATCAACAGCAGAAAACTGAAACTGAAAATTGTTTTCATTGTATCTGAATGAAGTACTTGCATACTCATGCAACATCTTTTCATTTATTCTTATTTCATCTGTATATATGGAAAAAATATTTTTTGTCTGCGTCAAAAGATGGTCAGGATTAATGCGCAGTATTGTCGATTTACTTGCCAGCCAAAGAGATTTGGTTTCCGGATCAAAATAACCAGCGTCTGATCCAAAATCTTCTTCAGGCAACCCATTCTCTTTTTTAAACGAAATGAATTTTTTATCCTCCGGCAGATAACAAATCAATCCTTTGGCAGTACCTAACCAGAGTCTTTGTTTATCATCAGCGGTAATAGAATATATATAATTGGTAGGTAAGCCGTCTTCAATAGTATACACCTCGGCACTGTGCTTTTCAATATCATAAACCACAAGCCCTGCTCCTTCGTAACCCACCCATAATGTGCCTTTTGAATCAGCATACAGGCAGGAAATACCTCCGAACGACATTCCCTTTATCCCGGGTATGGTATCTGGTGCCATTTCTTTAAACTCCTTTTTACCATAATTCCATTGAAGGAGTACACTGCTTTTGTTGACACCAAACCAACTGTTGCCATTAATATCTTCTGTTGCATCAGCCAGGTAATTATGTGTGAATGATGGGACAGGCAATTTATTGCTGTAATGTTCAAGCGATTTGCCGTTCGCAGGCCGTCGTACCAATCCACCTCTGTGGTTGATGCTGTACCATTCATCTCCATGAGTATCATGATACATAAGCGTGACAATATCTGCATTGCCGAAATAAGGATCAAGAAAACGGGGAATAATCCACTGACCATTACTGCTGTTGTAACTTATAAATTTCTTATGTCCGCCA
>CAZCKF010000199.1:0-6512 GCA_964499155.1 uncultured Chitinophagaceae bacterium | reverse complement strand
TCGCCTTTATTCTTGCGACCGATAAGTGAAAGATTAACGTAGCGTTTTGGATTCACCCGCAGATCATCAAGCAATAATTCAAGACTCAATGATGCATAATTGAGATTGTCATAAAGCTGTTTATCATTCATCAGCTTTCCAAGCGTACCATCATTGTTATTGAATTTACCAACTGCAGATTCTAATTCAGTGACTGTGCCCTCCAGTGCAGCAATCGTTTCCTCGATCCTTGCATTATTTAATTTACCGCTTGCGCTTTGCAAATTAGAAAGCGTGGTGTTGATTGCATCATTATTCTTTGCGAGGTTACCTGTTACCGTTTCAACATTATTCAATGAACGACTTAGCGCGCCTGTTTCTGCATTCAGCATTCTTTGCAAATGATGAGATGAAAGCGCAAGATTGGCAACCATTGTTTGCAGGTTGTTGTTTAATCTCGGATCAAAAACCCTGTTGATGCTTCCAAGCACTAGCGATAAAGTATCAATGGCACTATTGACACGAGTAAGGGTGGGAGATAGTTGTGATCTTAGATCATCCACCAATCCCAATTGAACATTGGTGCTGATGGTGTCTCCTGGCTCGAGGTAAACTTTTGCATCTCCCTTGCTGATTGAAATAAACGATGTGCCGACAAGTGGAGATTCAACCAGTGCAATTGAATTTGTGGGAATATTGACGTCTTCAGTCAGATGAATGGTTACAAGTACACCATTTACTTCCTTGTCAAATGCACGGAGTTCATAAACCTTACCAATCGGAAGTCCATTTATTTTGACCTCATTTGATTTTGAAAGACTGCCTGCATTTGGAAATACAGCATATAATTCATCAGATTTACTGAATAGTGTCTGACCCTTTAAAAAATTGAATCCAAGAATGAGAATGGTGAGGGCTACGATTGCGAGGATACCAACTTTGGTTTCATTACTGATCTTCATGGCTTTACCGGGGCTTATTATTGTACCGGGGCCAAATTACTCAATTAATTGCAATCACTATGTGCATTAAAAAAGGATGGCACCATACCATCCTTTAAAAAATTATGCCATTGAAAATCAGCGACTCATTTTCGCTCTTTCATTTTTATCAATCATTTCCAGCCACTGAGTGGTTTCAGAAATAGTTGGACGGGCAGAAGTACCACTGTTTTCCTGAGTAGTTTTTTGTTGTTTTTCGATCCATGCGATGTATGTACCGACTGCATTTTTTACTGCCGTGGCAACTTCTTCCTGGCCTGCCTTGCTATTGAGGTAATCTTCTTCTTCACGGTTTGTGATGTAACCTGTTTCAACAAGCACACTCGGCATTGCAGTTGCCTGCAGTACCCAAATACCAACACTGCGTTGCTTTTCACCACGGCTTGCACGGCCTACTTTGTAAAATTCATCTTCAACAAATGAAGCAAGTGTTGCACTTCTTTTAAAAAATTGCTTTGTTTTCAGCAATGACATGGCCACAAACTCTGGTGAGTTGGGATCAATATCACCATATACTTCTTTAAAATTATCCTCTGCAAGCATTGGTGCGTTTTCACGAATCGCAATTTCTTTATCATCTGCCTTATGTGATCCCCAGATATATGTTTCAGTTCCTTTTGCAGGATTAGGTGTGGTATAATAACGGTATTGAGGAACCTTTTTAGAAACTTTCTTTCTTTTCTTTCCCTTGCCCACCCAGGATGAAACCGTTTTGTAACCGGTCAACTCACGGTGCTGACGAGGAGGTGCAGCATTCACATGTATTGAAATGAAAAGATCCCCATTGTTCCTGTTCGCGATATTCGCTCTCTCATGCAAATGCGTGATCTGTTTGGTAGGTCTTGTTTCGATAATGTTGATCTCAGGGAATTGCTGACGGATCTGCGCAACCAATTCCTTGGAAATGGCATAACAAATTTCGTCTTCAAAAGAATAGGTTCCTTTGGCTCCATCATATCCACCATTGCTTCTGATACCATGACCCGCGTCGATGATAATCGTTTTAAGCACTTTTTGCCGTGGAGCTGCAGGCCTGGAGAATGAAGTCAGTGTTGTGCCCAGTGCTACAACAGCGAAAAAAAGGATTGATTTCTTCAACATGTTCGATTCGGATTTATCGGTTGTACGAATCTTCACAATTCGTTTAGTATTGAAACAACTACATTTGTTTCATACCATATGAAGCTGCTTCGCAAAGTTAAATTAAATTACCTGTTAACAGGACTGCTGGTAGCCTTGTGTTTTTATACAGTAACGTGGAAAACTGTTGCAGCAAGTGCACCCACGCCCGATTTTTACACCACTTTAACAGACCAGCGAGACACCGTTCCAGTAAAACCTCGTCCGCTCAATTCATCTGATACAATTCCTGTCCGTTCTTCTGTTCCTGATTCCATCCTTAGACGCGGAGATAGTGTGATAGTCACACCAGTAACTGATACATTTTCGTTAAAGCTTTCCAAGGATACACTCGATGCTCCGGTTGAATATTCTGCTGAAGATTCCGCTGTTGTGCTTGTCCAGGAGAAAAAGATCATTCTCTATGGAAAAACAGAAACGAGATACCAGCAGGTTGTATTGAATGCACCACGGGTTGAGATCGATAATCGCACAAGTTTATTGACTGCAGTCAATTCGAAAGACACACTCGGACGCATTGTGGATATGGTTCGTTTCAAAGATGGCGATCAGCAGTTTGATGCGGATACCATTGTGTACAATTTCAAAACGCAGAGAGGTCTTACAAAAAACACGTTTACTCAACAGGGAGAAATGTTTGTACAGGGGGAAGAAATTAAAAAAGTCGATGCAGTTACCGTATTTGTCCGAAGCGGGAGATTTACAACATGCAACCTCGATCATCCACACTTTGCTTTCAGAACAAATAAAATGAAAGTGATCAGTAATAAGGTTGCTGTATCTGGTCCCACACACCCGGAATTTGAAGATGTGCCTGTGCCCATTTATTTGCCATTTGGTTTTTATCCACTGAATCGTGGCAGGCATTCGGGTTTTATGGCACCGCAATTCACCGTGAATGAAGAATTCGGATTGGGTCTTGAAGGTTTGGGTTATTACAAAGTGTTGAATGATTATGTTGACTTGACCTTCCAGGCTAATATTTATTCATATGGTGGTTGGACAGCCAATATCTCACCGAAGTACAGGAAAAGATATCGATACAGTGGTTCGCTAAATTTCAGTGTGCAGAATACAAAAGCGTTTTTTAAAGGAGATCCTGATTTTCTCAAGAACAGGAGTTATTTTCTTTCATGGGGTCACAGTGTTGACAGCAGGGCAAGACCGGGTACTGCTTTTTCTGCAAACGTGAGTGCAGGATCCACGAAATACAATGAACTGGTTCCAAACAATCCGAATCTGAATTTCAGGAACCAATTAAGTTCTTCCATCAATTATTCAAAATCATGGGAAGGCAAGCCTTACAATTTGTCACTAAGTGCGAATCACAGCCAGAATAATCGTGAGCGTTTGATCAATGTGAGTTTGCCGGATGTTGGATTTAATATCAATACCATTTATCCTTTTCAGGCAAAAGAATTAATTGGTACTCCGAAATGGTATGAAAAACTCGGTGTTTCTTATAGCGGCGCATTCAGGAATCAACTTGCATTTTATGACACCGCTTTTCAATTTAAAAGATTGATCGATACCCTGCAATGGGGTGCTCAGCACAGCGTACCGATTACCCTTTCCTTACCGCCAATGGGACCACTTGTTGTATCACCATCACTTTCATTTGATGAAATATGGTCAGCCCAACGTTTTCGTCGCGTTTGGAATCCAACGTTGAAAAAAGTGGATACCCTGGTCACAAAAGGAATCTTCACTGACCGTCGTGTGCAAATGGGTATTGGTCTGGGTACATCAATTTTTGGAACGAAGGAATTCAAGAACTCACGAATTATGGCAATACGCCATACCATCCGTCCGCAAATTTCTGCATCATACAAACCAGATCTTTCAAAGAGACATTATTATGATGTGCAGATCGATACAAATGGAAATTCTTATCGTTTTTCTGAGCTGGAAGGAAGTTTATATAATTTTTTCCCTGAAGGAGTTTTTGGTGGACTTGGTATCCAGATCGACAACAACCTCGAAATGAAATGGCGTTCAAAAAAAGATACAGGTGAAGCTGCCATAAAAAAGATCAGGTTGATTGATGGATATGGAATTCAAACAGGCTACAATTTTATTGCGGATTCATTTCAATTGTCACCTGTAACATTGTACCTGCGCAGCACTCTTTTTGAAAAAATAAATATTTCTGCCAGCATGATCTTCGATCCGTATCAATATGACCGGCGCGGATTTCCAGTCAACAGGTTTGCCTGGCAGGGAGATCGTTTTTCAATGGGAAGATTCCGAACTGGTAACATTGCTATATCAACTCAATTCCGCAGCAAACCAAAGGATCCAAAAGTTGAAGAGCAGCGCAAACAGCAATCAGAAGATTTGATGACAAGCGACCCGGCTCTTGCCGGTGATCAGCAGCGAATGATGGAATACATGCAGCGGAATCCGAATGAATTTGTGGATTTCAATATTCCCTGGTCTGTAAATCTTTCCTATTCTCTTTTCTTTAATGAGCAATTGAAGAAAGATTATTCCGGTTTTGAAAAGGAATTCAGTTCCAACCTCAACTTCAGTGGAAGTTTTAACCTCACTGAAAAATGGAATTTCAGCACGAACGGCTATTTCAATTTCGATACCCGGCAATTGCAAATGTTCCAAATGTCAATCTCTCGTGACATGCATTGCTGGCAAATGGCGATCGGCGTTACTCCAATTGGACCAACCCGCTTCTTTAATATCATGATCAGCCCCAAGGCGTCGGTGTTGCAGGATATTAAGATTAACAGGACGAGGTCATTCAAGGATTTCTGATATTCGAAGAGTTTCTTTGCTGGAGCTGTAAGCTGCACGCTATACGCTGCAAGCTCGACTGTCAATTGCCACGCATTTACTTACGATGCTAATTATTAAAATCGAAAATTCTTCTTCAATTCGATTTTGTTTTTTTAGGTATTATTCCTGAACGCTGCAAAAAACTCCAAATTATAATCAGATTCAATCGCTGAGTAACACAGCGAAACTTTTCAATAAAATACAATCGCAATTAAAAATGACTTTTCGAATTTCCAGATTAGCATCGTTAGCTGATGCGAAGCAATGGGAGAGACAGCTTGCAGCGTATAGCGTGAAGCTTACAGCTCTCCCGAAGCATGGAGCTATCTATGCATCCGATAATGTTCCTCCATTACAGAAAACACTCGCTCCCTCAGCTCCTCCACCTTCAAGCCCTCGGGCGATATGGGTTCAAGGAAATGCATGGCAACAGGTTGGGGATGGAAATAAAATGCTTTGTTGCGTGGTAAAACTTTGGCCGTATTAAAAATCAGGCATGGGATAATAGGGGCTTTTGTTTCTACAGAAAGTCGGAATGCGCCATCATAAAATTTTTGCAATGGTTCTTTTCCTTTGTTGCGCGTGCCTTCAGGATAAATGCACATGTGAAGTCCCATCGCGAGCACTTCTTTCATTTTATTGAAACTCTGTTTACGGCTTGCATCACTTTTTCGGTCGACGAGAACGCTGCCGCGTTTATACACCATTCCGAAAACAGGGATCTTCGTCATTTCAATCTTGGCAATTGTTTTATTTGGTCCTGGCAAACAGGTGCTGCTAAGTGGCACATCCATAAATGAATTGTGATTGCACACAACAATAAACGCTTTGCCTTTTTCAAAATGATTTTTTCCAGCAATCCTTCTTTTAACACCTGATAAAAAAAACCAAATGTCCATCCACACCACCGTCATCCTGTAAAACTTTTTTGTCCGCAGCGGTTCAGGATATCTTCTCACCCACCAGAAGGGAATGTAGAATAACAGCATGGTTATTACAAACCACAGTATCGCCCAAAAAGCCGTTATTCGGAATAAGATCAATTTCAAGATTTCAAAATTTCAGTATTTAAAAATTCTTTTAGATCGAACATTTCTTCAAACTTGAATCTTTCGCTGTTCGAACAAAAAAAACTTAAAATAATTAGTGTCTTCAACTGCCCACTGCCTACTCACTACTCACCACTCACAACTCGCGCCCTCATGACAAGCTCCAATCAATCGGTTCCTTCCCATGCTTCATTAAATATTCATTCGCCATGGAAAAATGTTTGCAGCCAAAAAATTTTTCTGCACTGAATGGGGATGGATGAGCAGCAGTAAGAACAAGATGTTTCGATTTATCAATCAGTTCCTGCTTGCCCTGTGCAAATTTTCCCCACAATAAAAACACTACGTTTTTTTTCAGCTCTGAAACTTTTTTGATCACTGCATCTGTAAAGTTCATCCATCCGATTTTTTCATGACTGGCCGGTTCACCTGCTCGAACAGTAAGAAAGGCATTGAGCAATAATACGCCCTGTTGCGCCCATTTTGTGAGATTGCCGGATTGAGGAGTGCTCATTCCAGTATCGTTACACAATTCTTTAAAAATATTCATAAG
>CAZCKF010000198.1:0-6515 GCA_964499155.1 uncultured Chitinophagaceae bacterium | reverse complement strand
TTCAGCATTGCAATCACCCTGGAGTAAATTTTTTCGAAGAACAGAAACAGCAGTGATGAAAAATGCCCCGGTGCAGAACAGGATGATGCCTGATATACGCGGCATGGGATTGAAAGACGCTTTATACCTGTTGGAAAATATGGGATTGAAAGTTTCAATAAATGGTAAAGGAAAAGTGATCAGCCAGTCAGTACAGGCAGGCGTTGAATTAAAAAAAGGAATGACAGTGTACGTAGAACTTGGTTAATGGCGGTACTAAACGAAATATTATTCAGGACAGGAATCAGATCGGTAAGTGGCAGCACGGACATACAGATTGATGATGTGCAGATCGATTCGAGAAAGATTAAGAAGGGATCATTGTTCATTGCGATGAAAGGTGCAGGTACGGATGGTCATTTGTTCATTGACAAGGCGGTGGAAGCAGGAGCAGCAGCAGTGGTTTGTGAGACGATGCCGGAAAAGAAAAATGAATCGGTTACATATGTTGAAGTAAACAACAGTGCTGCAGCAGCCGGTCACATCGCACACAATTTTTTCGGACGGCCGTCAGAACACATGGTCGTTGTGGGTGTGACGGGAACAAATGGAAAAACAACGATCGCAACATTATTATACAAGCTCTTTACATCATTGGGAAGCAATTGCGGATTACTTAGTACGGTTGAGAACAGGATTGGCAACCGGGTACTGGAAGCAACACATACAACACCTGATTCAGTAAGTCTTAATCGCCTGCTGAAACAAATGAGGGATGAAGGTTGCACGCATGTGTTCATGGAATCGAGCTCGCATGCTATTCATCAACACAGGATAACAGGTTTGAATTATGCAGGTGGCATTTTCAGCAACATCACGCATGATCACCTGGATTATCATGAAACTTTTGATGAGTACATCCGCGTAAAGAAATCTTTTTTCGACAGTCTTCCCTCATCAGCTTTTGCGATCAGCAATGCAGATGACAAGCGTGGACCGGTGATGTTGCAGAACACCAATGCAAAAAAGTTCTTTTACAGTTTGAAAACAACGGCTGAATTCAAGGGAAAGATCCTGGAGAACAACTTGACAGGTCTTGTAATGACGATCAATGATCGGGAGGTGCATTTCAGGCTCATTGGTGAATTCAATGCATACAACCTGCTCGCTGTGTATGGTGCAGCAGTCACGTTGGGTGAAGACAAAGAAGAGGTTTTAAGAAATCTCAGTGTTGTAACAGGAGCTGAGGGAAGATTTGAATACTTGCTTTCACCAACTGGCATCATCGCAATTGTTGATTATGCACACACACCAGATGCATTATTAAATGTTCTTTCAACAATAAAAAAATTGAAAAAGGGACACGAGAATGTAATCACAGTGGTTGGATGTGGAGGAGACAGAGATAAAACAAAAAGGCCAGTGATGGGAGAAGTGGCCTGTGATAACAGTGACAAAGTGATTTTCACAAGTGATAATCCAAGAAGTGAAGACCCGGCTGCGATAATTAAGGATATGGAAGCCACACTTGGAATTGCGGCAAAAAGAAAGTTGTTATCGATTACCGACAGGCGGGAAGCAATCAAAACAGCAGTAAGTCTCGCAAATCCCGACGACATCGTTCTTGTTGCAGGAAAAGGACATGAAAAATACCAGGATGTAAAAGGAGTAAAGAGTCATTTTGATGATAAAGAAGTTTTACGCCAAGTGTTTGAAATGTTAGGGAAGTAGGCTTCAAGCCTCAGGCATCAGGCTTCAAGTCCGGTTAATTAAAAATCAATGGAAGAAATAAAAATGAACGCGGGATAACGAGAAACGAGAAACAAGAAACGAGAAACAGAATTTAAGCAAACCACAACCAACCAGATGTTATATCATCTTTTCGATTGGCTAAATGATGAAGGTTATAAATTCCCGGGGAGTGCACTCTTCAGGTTTATAACTTTCCGCGTTTTGCTTGCGATGTTGCTGGCACTGTTTATTTCCCTGGTGTATGGAAAACGTGTAATCAATTTCCTGCGAAAAAAACAGATAGGTGAAACGGTAAGGGATCTGGGTCTTGCGGGAGAACAATCGAAAAAAGGCACGCCTACCATGGGAGGTTTGATCATCATCCTCGCCATCCTGATCCCGACGCTGCTTCTCGCGAATCTGAATAAAGTGTATGTGCGGTTGATGATCATCAGTACGATCTGGCTTGGAGTGATTGGATTCATTGATGATTATTTAAAAATGCGCGCAAAGAAAGTTGCACAGCTAAAAGGCATTCCTTACCGTAAAGGTGATAGTGATGGTCTCGCTGGTTGGTTTAAACTGCTCGGGCAAGTTGGTTTGGGTTTAATAGTGGGACTTACACTTTATTATAACAGTCATGTTACGATATGGCGGGAATACCAGGGTGAATTCAATGCAGCAGATACAACTCAATTCCAGAAACCTGTTGGTGATACCGTCAAAACTTTTGTTGAAACCAAGGTTCCTATTACTACCATTCCATTTGTAAAAGATCACGAGTTCAACTATTCAAAATTATTGCCGGAGAGTTTGCGTGAATACACATGGATCCTGTATATCCTGATAGTCATTTTCATTATTGCTGCAGTTTCAAATGGTGCTAACATAACAGACGGACTTGATGGACTTGCAACCGGGACGTCGGCATTGATCGGGGTGTGCCTTGGAATTTTCGCTTATGCAAGCGGTAGTCTGATATGGGCCGATTATCTCAACATCATGTACATACCCAACCTCGCGGAGCTATCGATTTTCATTGGTGCAATGGTGGGCGGGTGCATCGGTTTTCTCTGGTACAATTCATATCCCGCGCAGGTATTCATGGGAGATACCGGCAGCTTAACACTTGGTGGAATCATCGCAGCGATCGCAATCATTGTTCATAAGGAATTGTTGATCCCGATTTTTTGCGGAGTGTTTCTGGTCGAGAACCTGAGTGTGATCATCCAGGTAACCTATTTCAAATACACAAAAAGAAAATACGGTGAGGGCAGAAGGGTTTTTTTAATGAGCCCGCTGCACCACCATTATCAAAAGAAAGGATATCACGAATCAAAGATTGTTACGCGTTTCTGGATTGTTACCACATTACTTGTTGTGCTTTCCATTGTTACGCTCAAACTGAGATAAAGAAATTCAAGATAGCACTGAAAAACCACCATGTTCTGACACCTGTGACCGGACCAAAATTGTGGTGCAGTAGGCAAAGACTATACTTCTGAAAAACCAACTTTCCGTACAACTCCAAACATGGAGAAGCGAATTGTCATATTGGGCGGTGGCGAAAGTGGCGTTGGTGCTGCAATACTCGCGCAGCAGAAAGGATATGACGTGTACCTGTCGGAAGCTGGCTCTTTGAAAGAAGTATATCGTAACGAACTGAAGGCAAACAACATTGCTTTTGAAGAAGGCACACACACCGAATCAAAAATTCTTGATGCGACTGAAGTGATCAAAAGCCCGGGCATTCCTGATAATAATGAAATGGTTCAAAAGATCAGGAAGAAAAATATA
The DNA here is from genome assembly GCA_964499155.1 of uncultured Chitinophagaceae bacterium. Classification (GTDB taxonomy): domain Bacteria; phylum Bacteroidota; class Bacteroidia; order Chitinophagales; family Chitinophagaceae; genus CAZCKF01. Next base: position 3,008 of record CAZCKF010000198.1, on the reverse strand, counting down.
CCGGTGATCAGTGAGATTGAATTTGGATATCGGTATAAAGGGAACAGCAAGATAGTTGCAATAACTGGAAGCAATGGTAAATCAACCACAACGGCACTCATTCATAATATCTGCATTACGGCAGGATTGGATGCAGCACTGGTTGGAAACATTGGTAGATCATTCGCAGGACAGGTTGCAAAAGATCCGAAACCTTTTTATATAGCAGAGATCAGCAGTTTCCAGCTGGATGACATTCACACTTTCCGTCCTGATGTTGCCATTCTGTTGAACATTACGGAAGACCACCTCGATCGTTACGAATACAAGTTTGAAAATTATATCAACAGCAAATTCCGGATCACAATGAATCAGCAACCGGATGATGTTTTTATCTATTGCGAAGATGATGAAGTGACGATGGCCAACATCCATCGTTTTAAAATACTAGCGAACCCATTAACATTCAGCATGAAAAACGAAGTACCAAACGGAGCATTTATCAAAGACGGCGAGATGTATTTGCGAACGGGATCCGAACAGATCTCAATGAACATCTATGATTTCGCGCTTAAGGGAAAACACAATCAATATAATACCATGGCAGCATGTGTAGCGGCAGCAACGATGGAAATCCGAAAGGAAAAGATCCGGGATGCCGTGCAAAATTTCAGGAGCCTCGAACATCGGATGGAACATGTGTCCACTGTACGTGGCATTGATTTCATCAACGACAGCAAAGCAACCAATGTAAACTCCACCTGGTTTGCACTCGAAAGCATGGAAAAACCTGTTGTGCTCATACTCGGAGGTGTTGACAAGGGAAATGACTATTCACTGATCATGGACCTGGTGAAAGAGAAAGTGAAAACAATTATTTGTCTTGGTGTTGATAATACTAAGATCCACGAAGCATTTGGTGGCGTAATGAATCGCATCATCGACACAAGAAGTGCAGAAGATGCTGTACAGGCTGCATATCACTTTGCAGATAAAGGTGATGTAGTGCTGCTGAGTCCTGCTTGTGCAAGTTTTGACCTGTTTAAAAATTATGAAGATCGGGGAACACAGTTCAAGCAGGCGGTTAAAAACCTGTAGTTAGGCTTCATGCATCAGGCTTCAAGCATGGTGTTGAAGAATCAATGCAGGAAATTATCATGAACGCGGAACAACCAGAAACCAGAAACCAGATACAATGTCCAATGTCCAATATCCAATACCCAATGTCCAAACCCACTAAGACGATTTATCAATGATTGAGAATTTCAACATACAACGCCCAATGCTCTCCTTCAGTGAAAGAACGCGAGGTGATAAGGTCATCTGGGGTGTTGTGATTTTGCTTGTTCTGATTTCTTTACTGGTTGTGTACAGCGCAACAGGTTCGCTTGCATATAAAATGTATAAGGGTAATACAGAGATCTATTTATTTAAACAGATCGCATTTATCATCATCGGGTTGGGTATTGTTTATTTCGCTCATAAAGTGAATTATACCATTTATTCCAGGATAGCAACGATTCTTTTTTTGCTTTCAATACCACTCCTTATATATACTCTGTTTTTTGGAGTAAGATTAAATGAGGGAAGCAGATGGATCAAACTTCCGATTATTAACCTGACCATGCAGACCTCTGACCTGGCAAGGCTTTCATTGTTCATGTTCCTTGCGCGTCAGTTAAGCAAGCGGCAGGCAATGATCAAAGATTTCAAAAAAGGATTTCTTCCGGTAATCATTCCGATTGTTTTGATCTGTGTATTGATAGCCCCTGCAAACCTGTCAACAGCATTATTATTGGGAGCAAGTTGTTTGTTACTGTTGTTCATTGGTCGCGTTAAAGCAAAACATCTGGCACTTGTAGTTGGTGTTGCTCTCATACCCGTTTTATTTCTCGTGATGGCTGCGGTGATCCGCCATAATTCGCAGGATGAAACGGTTGCTAAAAAAGAATCATCCGCTATTTTTTCAAGAGTGGATACATGGATCAGCAGGGTGGAAGGATTTATATATGGAGGAAAGCAGGCTGATAACGAAAATATGTACCAGGTAAACCAGGCAAAGATTGCTATCGCGAAAGGTGGTTTGTTTGGTGCAGGTCCGGGTAACAGTGAGCAGAGAAATTTTTTACCACAGGCGTATAACGATTTCATTTACGTGATCATTATCGAAGAATATGGTTTGATCGGTGGTGCGTTCATGGTTTTTATATACCTCGTTTTCCTTTACCGGTGCATCAGGATCTTCAAAAGATGCCCATACGCGTTTGGTGCATTCCTCGCACTGGGATTAAGTTTTACGCTCGTCATACAGGCAGTTGCAAACATGGCGGTCAATGTGAATTTATTTCCGGTGACTGGTGTAACACTTCCGCTGGTGAGCATGGGTGGAAGCAGTTTTCTTTTTACATGTTTATCAATTGGGATCATATTGAGTGTGGCGAGGAATGTGGAGCAGATGGAAGGGAAGGAGGAGAAAGAGAAAGAGAAAGAGAAAGAGGAAGAGGAGGATGAGGATGAGGAGGAGGAAGAAGAGGGGAGAGAGGACGAAAATAATTATAAATAATGGCGAAGAGAATCATCATAGCAGGCGGAGGGACAGGCGGGCATATTTTCCCGGCGATTGCAATTGCCAATGCGCTGAAGAAAAATGATCCATCGGTTGAATTGTTATTTGTGGGCGCGCGAGACAGGATGGAAATGGAAAAAATTCCGCAGGCAGGTTACAGGATCATTGGTCTTGATATTGCCGGATTCAATCGCAGCTCTTTAATAAAGAATTTCAGTCTTCCATATAAACTGATCAAGAGTTTTTTCCAGGTACGCCAGATCATGAGCGAATTCCACCCCGATGCAGTGATTGGCGTAGGAGGATATTCAAGCTACCCCGTATTAAAATATGCACAGACAAAAGGCATCAAAACTTTCATACACGAATCAAATTCGTTTGCAGGAAAGTCAAACATCATGCTTGGCAAAAAAGCAACAAAGGTGTTTGTGGCGAGTACAGGCATGGAAAAGTTTTTTCCAGC
>CAZCKF010000197.1:5842-6518 GCA_964499155.1 uncultured Chitinophagaceae bacterium | reverse complement strand
GAATGCAAATACATCCTGTGTAGCCAGGTTCTTTTTTGTAATAAAGCTTTTTGACTTTTCAGCAGTATCGATGAGTTGTGTAAACACATCATCAACGTGGCTGTATGTCAAGGATGAATTAAGCTTGTACTTATATGCATGCGTTAAAGTAATACTGTTCGTATACTGCGGACGCAATTCTGTATTTCCCTTCTGGTAAGTATATTCATCAAGTTTGAATTCAAACGGATTCAGATCCTGGTACTGTGGGCGGTCGATCCTGCGGCTGTAACGAATGCCGAATTGACTCATCGGATTCTTTGTAAATGTGATTGCTGCACTTGGAAAGAAATCTGTGTATGAACGTTTGAATGAACTTCTGGAGGTTTCGAATCCAAGACCATTCCAACGGAAACCATTTGAAATACCATCTGAAGTTGTATTCTCCATACGCACACCAAACTGCAATGTCACATTCTTTCCTGTTGTATTGTAATTCACGTACAGAGCATTGATGTGTTCTTTGTAGTCGAAACCATTGCTTCTTGTACTGTCGAATTGCTTTCCACCTGTTTCAACATTGTACCTGTTAAAATCGTTTTCCGTTTCAACATTTGAAATTTTGCCACCAAATCCAAGACGGCTCATTTTGCTGATCTTTTGTTCATAATCAACTTTGAGGCTGTAAATATTGATG
>CAZCKF010000197.1:1520-5832 GCA_964499155.1 uncultured Chitinophagaceae bacterium | reverse complement strand
GTCAGTGGGGGCAATGAAATTATAAATGCGGGTTTCGTATGGAGTATTATTAGCATCGAAATAATAATTACGCTGCATCTGGTCATTAAATAATTTAAATACACCATAGTCAGCATCGAGGTTCAATTCCCTGCCTGAAGTATCTGCGTAACGATAATTTGCATTAAAATTCGTATGATATCTTTTGTTTCGACTATCATTATCTGCTGCAAGTGTTTTCACAAGCTGTCCGGTTGGAATGTAGCTGATTGGAGTGCGACCAATATTTGAAAAGAGGTTTTCATTCCTGTTTCCATTTACCAGAATACCAAAGGTGCTGCGTGAAGTAAGAGTAAAGTCAACTCCAGCTTTGAAATTGTGACCCTCACCTGCCATTACCATATTACCTCGCTGATCGAAAAGTGTATCGAGTTGCTTACGGTACAAATTCATCGTCATTGAATTCCTGAAATCGCTGAAATTATAATTACCAAAAATGTTCACTCCCTTATTCCTGTGATTCCAGTTTATGCCTGCATTGTATTTTGGGTAAATGCCCACTGCAAAACCAAGAGAGGCAGAACCATTAGTACCGAATGCCTGGTTCTTCTTCAACCTGATATTGATGATACCAGCATTACCTGCTGCTTCATATTTCGCAGAAGGATTGGTAATGATCTCGATTGATTCTATGGATGCAGATTGAAGTGATTTTAAATAAGCAGCCAAATCTGCTCCGCTTAGTGGTGTCGGTCTTCCATCGATATAAACCTGTACACCATTTTTTCCAGCAAGAGAAAGATTTTCATCTTTATCCACCATTACACCTGGTGATTTCCTCAACAGTTCAAGTGCATCTGTACCCACTGCATTGATACTTCCTTCAACATTCACAATTGTTTTATCTGCGCGCACTTCCACCATTGGTTTTTTGGAAGTAACCACAACAGCATTCAGATTACCTGTTGCTTTATTTAGAGTAACTGTGTGAGTTACCGGAGTTCCATTCAGATTGAATGATTCTGAACTGTAACCCATGAATCCAACATGTGTTGCCGTTACGAAATAATCCCCGTGCTCAATATTCGAAAATGAATATTCACCTGTAGCATTGGATGCATTCAGCTTTACAACAGCAGAATCCTTCGCTTTCTTCAACACGACCGTGGCACCAGAAAGTGGTTTACCCTGGTCATCTTTTATAACTCCCGTTATTTGCTGGGCATAGGAAAAGCCAGTTAGCCCGGTAAAAAAAAGGATGGTTGCTAGTAATTTTCTCATGATAAGGTTATTTAGGCACCCGCAAGGTAAGAAGCTAAATGACAGAACCATGACAAAGACGGGTGAATGGCGGTTTTAATCCGATGAATGGCGGTATTGGTGGGATGAGATGAATCAATAAAATTGAGAGAGAAATAAAAGGCGTTTTGAACTCAAAATGAAGCAAGCAGGTAGTATCCCATCATAAGGCAGGCAATGAGTTTGAGCAATGAACCAAAAAGAAAACCAATGAAAGCTCCGGTCGCTGCTTTAACTGCTTTTTGAGAATTCTGCTGGTGGATCATTTCACCCACAAAAGCCCCGATAAATGGACCAAAGATCATCCCAAATGGACCCATCCAAAATGCGAGCAGGAACCCGATCGCACAACCCCAGATCCCCCATTTACTTCCTCCATATTTCTTTGTGCCCCAGAGTGGTACGAGATAATCAAGAACAAGAATTATAATGTTGATGCCTGCCCAGATCAGTAGAAATTTTGTAGAAAAAGGTGCATCATCGCGAAACTGTTGAACGAGTAAACCGGCATATGCAAGTGGCGGCCCGGGAAGCAAAGGAAGCAGGCTCCCTGCAATTCCACCAAGAACTAATAAAATACCTAGTATGATCCAGACTGTATCCACAGCGGAAAATTTTTGGTTTCGAATTTAGACGTTAATACTGAAAGGGATGAAACAGGTTTTTCATCCATAAAATATAATACATCTTGCATCGTCTCCTCATGTATGCGCGAGGCGATTAACGAACCAATGCCTTCTTTAGCCAGAAACAATATCAATCATGTGATTCGAGAATATGGTGAACGCTTGTTCAGCTTTATTCGAGGGCGTGTGAAAAATGATGAAGATGCTGAAGATATTATGCAGGATGTCTGGTTCCAGTTTTCATCAGTGGTTGATACTGATTCAATCGAGCAGGCAAGTGCCTGGTTGTATCGTGTTGCCAGAAATAAAATCATTGACAAACACAGAAAACACAAACCAGACTCTTTTGATCCCACGTTTTCTGAAGGTGAAGATGGCGAACCGGTTTTCAGAGAAATTCTGCTTGCTGATTATTCAACACCGGAACTTCAACACCTGAGAAACATTTTCTGGGAACAACTGTCAGCTGCACTTGATGAATTACCAGAAGAGCAGAAACTTGTTTTTATATGGAACGAATTGGAGGATATTTCCTTTAAAGAAATTGCAGAACGCACAGGTGAAAAAGTGAATACGCTTTTATCAAGAAAGAGATATGCAACGCTGCATTTGCGAAACAGATTGAAAACGATCTACGATGAAATTGTTAATCAATAAAATATTATGAATATGAAACATTCAGGAAAAAAATACTACATGATCCCGCTGTTCATCCTCGGGTTCTTTTTATTCGGTTTGATAGTGATGTTGCTTTGGAATGCAATTCTTCCCCAGGTAACAGGTGTAACCGCAATCACATTCTGGCAGGCGATCGGTTTGCTTGCTTTATCAAAAATTCTTTTTGGTGGATTTCGATATTCTGGCGGATGGAGCGGCGGTGGTTACCAATGGAAACATCGCATGGAAAACAAATGGGCGAAGATGACGCCGGAGGAGAGAGAGAAGTTGAAGCAGGAGTGGCGTGCGAGGTGTGGTCCTTGGCGGAAGTTTTCGGAGGAAGGGACTACTACGGAGAAAGAATCTTTTAATAATGGATGACTTCATGATGGGCAAAGTGCAATTAGCAACGCGCAACTGGCAACCTTCTTAGGTATTAGAAGTTAGAATAATCTAGGAGAGGCATTGTGTTGTATCCAGTATTATTTTTTTGAGAGGTGAGTGGCGAGTAGGGAGGCTTTTTAGGATCGAGAAGAATGCAAAACTTTATAACCTATTTAAAAATAACCCACCATCAACCTTAGGTTCTCTTTACACCATTCACTATTTCGATTAAAGAAAATCTTCATAACGAAAAACACTTTCGATCAGAAGTTGACTTTTCACCTTTCACTTTTCACCCTCAATATTAGAGTGTTCAATATAAACAAGGCCTGCCCCACCTAACCTCACCTATTCAACATTCACTATTCACTAATTCAGAAAATTTCAAGAACATAAAACAATTTCAAACTGAAGTTGACTTTTCACCTTTCACTTTTCACCTCCACTATAAACCTAACTCCAATACATGATGAATGTTCCACCTAAACTCACCACTCACCACTCACTACTCACTATCCCCCCACCTTCTTCATCATCTCCGCCACCTCCCCACAATCCACCTTTGAAAACGGCCTCTCCGTCAAATACTGCAAGGTATCCGTGTTTTTGAAAAATATCGAGTCCCGGCGTTGTTCAAGTTCTCCATATCCTTCGATGAGTTGGCCCTGGTGTAACCTGAATGCAACCTGTCTGACCGACATCACACCTTCTGAACGAAAATCGTAGGAAGCGATAATGAGACTGTCACGCAACACACCTTTAATTCTCCCATTGTTGTGATCCTTTTCACTCCAATGGTATTGTAAGGTTCCATTTACAACCGAATCGCGAATGTCAAGATTGATTAATGCAGTATCTCTTCCTGAAATGGAAACGAAACATCCAGAATAATTAGAAATACCAGTAATAGCAGAATCTCCTGATGTATTTACCGTGGTGGAATCTGTATTTGTCTCCGATGATTGTTTATCTGCATTGTTACATGCAAACAATGTGCATGCGATAAGAAAAAATAAAAATCGGCAAAGCATGTTCTAGAATTTTCTGTACAGTGTATATAGAATTTTTTTATCAGCTGGATTCAAAACAGCTATCGAATCTGTTACAAATCTCCTTTTGAACGCGCGTATTGCAGCAGTGGTATCGCGAACATCATAACCGATCATTCGGAGTGCATCGATATGTTCAAATGTTTCCGGAACCTGCACGCCTGTTGTATCATTATACCAAACCCCAAAACCACTGTCGGCAAGTTGTTTCCATGGAAAATGAATATTGGGATCATTTTTTCTTGTTGGTGCAATATCCGCATGACCAATAAAATTTGCTGCTGGTATGTTGTGGCGTTTTTTTAATGTATCGAGCAA
>CAZCKF010000197.1:0-1510 GCA_964499155.1 uncultured Chitinophagaceae bacterium | reverse complement strand
CGAAGCCATTATTATCGAGTTCAATTCCTATCGATGAAGAATTTACATCCGTAACATTCCCCCATCTTCCTGCACCCGCATGCCAGGCACGCAGGTAATCATTCAACATCTGGTAAACCGTACCATCCTTGCAAATGACGTAATGTGAACTTACAGATGTGCGTGCAAGAGTAAAAGTGCGAAGGGTCTGATCACAACTGTTCTGTGCAGTATGGTGAATGACAACAAAATTTGGTTTTCGCAGATTAAAATTTGTAGTGCCAACCCAGGTATCCGCTGCATTCGGAATATTTTCCAAAGGAGTCGTCTGAATCTGCTTTGCAATTTGCTTAAGTTGCTTCTTATGATCCTTGTTGGTTGATGAATACTGATGACGTGAACAGGCTACCACCGTTAGTATCAAAAAAGATATTGAAAATATTCTCCAATTCATGCAGCTAAGCTATGGCAAAAGAGGACAGAGAATAATTTTTTAAGAGCACACAGTTTAACACAAAGGAACAAAGTGCACAAAGTTTCACAAAGGACAGAATTATACGTAACAGGAAATTGTAGAGTTGAATACCCACCAGTACAGATTGGATAACTATTTACAGAAAAATAGTAAGGGCTGAAATTTGCATTATCGGACCTGGTTGATCGATTTTGGTGCTCCCCGCAATCAAAAATCAAAAACCAAAAAATCAAAAATCTCTTATGCCTGAAGGTCCATCCATGGTAATTCTCAAAGAAGCTGTCCAGGATTTCATTGGACAAAAAGTTATTTCCATATCCGGGAATACCAAGGTGGATGTCAAACATTTGAAAGGAGAAAATATTATTGATTTTAAAACATGGGGGAAACATTTTTTGATTTGCTTTCCAAATCAAACCATCAGAATTCATTTTCTTCTTTTTGGATCTTACAGGATCAATGAAAAAAAAGATTCGCCAGCACGACTGAGTTTACAATTTAAAAACGGAGAATTGAATTTTTATGCATGTTCAGTTCGACTGATCGACGAAGACCTTGACGAAATATATGAATGGAGTGCGGACGTAATGAGCAATTTCTGGAATGCGGGTAAGGCTCGCAGAAAGCTCAGGGCAAACCCCGATATGTTGGTTTGTGATGCATTGCTTGACCAAAATATTTTCGCAGGTTCAGGGAACATTATAAAGAACGAAGTTCTCTATCGCATCCATGTTCATCCGAAAAGCCTGGTCGGGAAATTGCCACCAGAAAAACTAACCCAATTGATCAACCAGGCACGTATTTACAGCTTTGATTTTTTTGAATGGAAAAAACAATATGTGCTAAAAAAGAACTGGCTTGCTCATACTAAGAAAACATGCAAGCGATGCAACCTACGGTTTACTAAAGAGTATTTGGGAAAGACAAATAGAAGGAGTTTCTTCTGTAATAATTGCCAAACACTTTATATATAATGCCAGCATCCAATGTCCAATGTCCAAAACGCTACGGAATTTAATTATGACAAAGAAGTAGCTGCATTACATCTAATGCACC
>CAZCKF010000196.1:0-6544 GCA_964499155.1 uncultured Chitinophagaceae bacterium | reverse complement strand
CGATTTAATCCCGTACCAAATAATGCATCAATGATTATACTTCCACCAGGGATCGTTGGAAAAGGATGATCTTCCTGAATGAATTTTATTTCGATGGGGTAGTTGTGCAGCTTTTCCAGATTGGTTTGGAAATCTGCTGTTCCCTTGTTTCCAAACTCAAGTATATAAACACTGACCTGTTGTTCTCTTTGTGCAAGTAATCTTGCCATCGCGAGACCATCACCGCCATTATTTCCTTTGCCACAAAAAATCTGAAAATCTTTTCCGTAAAAATTATTTGCAAACAACCATTCAACACAGGTTGTTGCTGCACGCTCCATCAGGTCAATGGAAGAAATCGGCTCATTGGGAATTGTATATTCATCCCATGCGCGGACCTGAGCGGAACTTAAGACCATGGATCGAAGGTCCTCAAAAAAAAGATTCAAGACTCAAGCGTCAAGTTTCAAGATTCGACTGAAGTTTCAAGTAAGAAGTAAAAAATGATCAAGGGGGTAGATGCTGAATATTGCAAATGGGAAAAATTTCAAAATTTCAAGATTTCAAAATTTCAAGATTCATCCCGGCTAAGCAGACAAAATTGACTTTGGCTTTATGTCTTAAAGAAATAGGGACATTTACCTTAATATAATTGTTACGAAGCGAATTGGACATTGGACATTAGACATTGTCCAATAATTTATCCTCTTGTATTTCTGGTAACAGCAGCCTTTGTCAAACCATTGTCTTCGAAATTGCCATCATCTTCATCCTCTTTTCCATTTTTATAATTACCAAACAAATCATAGATGTTGTTGGTTTTATAAATCCTGCTGTTGTATTTGTTACCAAGAACAATGATCGTAACATTTTCAGCAGGGAGGTAGGCGAAGAAAGAATTGTAACCATGCCAACGGCCATTGTGGTAAACAACTTTTTTACCATTGGGGTAAGTGATCAACCTGAACCCAAGACCGTAATTGTGTTTTGACGGGCGTTCATTGCTGTACGCTGTGAAGGCCTGGTCAAGAAGTTGTTGCTGGACTATACCACCGGTATGTATTGCATATGACCATTTCAAAAGGTCCTGCGGAGTAGAATAAATATTTTTATCGCCATAGGTCATGTCAAACTGGTCGAGTTGCCATAATCCTCCGTAAGCGTTGAATGATTTTATTGCGCGCGTTGAATCAGCATACTGGTAAACATATGTACTCGTCATGCCCAACGGTGTAAAGAAGTTTTGTTTCAAATAATCAGCATACATCTGTCCTGACACCTTTTCAATGATCATGGCAAGCAGAACAAAATTGGTATTACAATAATTAAAACGTGCATTCACGCGCCCGGTGGGTGCAGGACGCATATTGTACAACGTATTCAATACATCCTGGTTCGTAACAAAAATTTGCGGATCCCACACTTTTTTATCAGACAGGTAATATCCATAATTGGGTAATCCACTGCGATGATTCAACAACATCCTCACGGTCAATCCATGGTAAGGGAAAGCAGGGAAATATTTTGTAAGAGAATCATCAAGGCTCATTTTCCCGTCCTGAACGAGGCGGAGAATGGCCATACTGGTGAATGTCTTTGATGTGGAAGCAATATGCAATGGAGTGGTTTCATCAAGTGCCTTGTCCTTTTTGCGCAGGTCAGTATAACCATTATATTTTTCATATATGATAGCATCATCCTTTGCAACAAGGATTCCACCATTAAAATTGCGGTCAGGTAGATGTTGGTCGAAGAACTGGCTCACTTTGCGATGATAATCCCGGTATTCACCCTTGGTAAAACTGGCTGGAGTCGGGGGGTAATGACCTAAAGAATCTTCAGGCTGGGCGACGGTTTCTGAGCTTGCCTGGCAGGCACGCAAAAAAAACACGGAAAGGATAGCGTACAGAAAGGTTTTCAAAAGGACTGTGTTTACGGTTTAAAAATAATAATTCCAGCTTCACTTGCACCTCCTTACCCCCAAAATTTCATGCCTAAACTGGAATTTCATGGAAACTACTCAGTTCTGAGGTGGGATATTTACGCATATTTGCCTCATGGATGCATCCAAGACCAGCTACCCCAAAGAAAAAATAAGGATACTTTTCCTCGAAAATATCAGTGTTTCGGCATCCGGATATTTCACTGAAAACGGCTATTCCCGGGTTAGCCGTATAAATAAAGCGCTGACCGAGGCTGAACTCATCAATGAGATCAGGGACGTCCACATCCTGGGAATTCGGTCTAAAACACAGATCACGGCCGAGGTGTTAAAACATGCTTCCAAACTCCAGGCAATTGGATGTTTTTGTATTGGTGTAAACCAGGTTGATCTGAAAACTGCAACTAAAAAGGGGGTTGTTGTATTTAATGCACCTTATTCAAATACAAGATCAGTAGCTGAATTGGTGATCGGGGCAGCCATTATGCTGATCCGCAGAATTCCCGATAAAAACCAGGCTGCTCATAAAGGAATATGGATGAAGGAAGCTTCGGGCAGTTTTGAACTAAGAGGTAAAACACTCGGTATTATTGGTTACGGTAATATTGGCTCACAGGTAAGTGTGCTTGCAGAGTCCCTTGGGATGAAAGTGATATTCTATGATGTCGAAACAAAACTGCCATTGGGAAATGCGACCGATAAAAAATCAATGCGTGAAGTTTTTTCACATGCAGATATCATCAGTCTTCATGTACCTGAAACAGATCAAACGCGCAACCTGATCAACAAAACAAATCTGAAGTATTTTAAAAAAGGATCAATACTGATAAATTATGCACGTGGCGAGGTGGTTGATCTCCATGCAGTAAAAAAAGCAATTGAATCAGGACAACTCGGTGGCGCGGCGGTTGATGTTTTTCCCCTGGAACCTGAGAAAAATGGTGATGCATTTGAAACCCCGCTTCAGAATCTGCCAAATGTTATTCTCACACCACATATCGGAGGATCGACTGAAGAAGCTCAACAAAATATTGGAGAAGATGTAAGCAATAAACTTTTCAATTATCTCGAGAAAGGAATCACACTTGGTTCGCATACGGTACCAGCTATTTCACTTCCTCCTGTTGCGGGTGCGCATCGCATACTTCATATACATAAAAATGTTCCTGGCGTACTTTCGGAAATGAATACAACGCTGTCAAAACACAATATCAATATCGTTGGGCAATATCTTAAAACGAATGATGATATTGGTTACGTGGTACTCGATGTTGACAGGCAATTATCCAATAGGGCTTTACAGTTGTTGAAAGAAGTAAAAGCGACTATTAAAGTGCGCTTGCTGTATTGATTGACCTGTCCTGATACTTTTAATATGCTTCTATGAAAATTGTAATTGTTGGAGGCGGATTTGGGGGATTAAAACTTGCCCGTGCATTGAACAACAAACCTGGTTTTGAAATTATTCTCATCGACAGATTTAACTATCACCAATTCCAGCCTCTGTTTTACCAGGTTGCTACAGCAGGATTGGATGCAAGCAATATTTCATTTCCTCTTCGTAAAGCATTTCACAAAAGCAAAAATGTTCGCATACGCGTTGAAGAATTGAAGGAGGTTGTACCTGCTGAACAAAAAATCATTACGGATAAAGAAACACACAACTATGATGTACTTGTGTTGGCAATGGGAGCTGATACCAATTTTTTCGGCAACCAAAAAATGATGGCCAATGCATTTCCAATGAAGTCAACTGTTGAAGCTCTACAACTCAAACACCGGCTGATCCAAAACTTTGAAGATGCATTGCATACAACAGATCCTGAAGAACTGCAGCGGTTGATGAACATTGTGATTGTCGGAGGCGGACCAACCGGAGTGGAATTATCAGGAGCATTGGCTGAAATGAAATTATATGTTTTGCCAAAAGATTATCCTGAATTGGATTTCACCAGGATGAATATTTATTTATTGGAAGGAGCAGCAAAAACGCTGGGTACAATGAGTGATAAATCAGCGGAACAATCCTGCAAATATTTATCACGGCTGGGAGTTAAGGTGAAAACAAATACACTGGTACAGGATTATGACGGCAGGGATGTGGTACTAAAAGATGGGACAACTATTCCTGCAGCAACGGTTATTTGGGCAGCAGGTATTAAGGGGAATGTTCCGGAAGGAATAGAAAAAGATCTGATCGTTCGGGGAAACAGGATTAAAGTAGATCGTTATTGCAGGATTCAATCACAGGAGAACATTTATGTAATTGGTGATCTCGCGTATATGGAAACGCCTGTTTATCCAAACGGTCATCCACAGGTTGCTTCAGTAGCCATTCAACAGGGAAAACTTGTTGCAGAAAATTTGAAAAGGATTGAACGAAAGTCAAACCAGTTTTACGAGTTTGAATACCACGACAAGGGGTCAATGGCAACCGTGGGAAGAAATCTTGCTGTAGTTGATATTCCAAAACCAAAGTTGCATTTTGGTGGATTTTTAGCCTGGCTGATCTGGATGGGATTACACTTATTCCTGATCCTTGGAGTGAAGAACAGGATCTTTGTTTTTATGAACTGGGTTTACAATTACATCACATTTGATCAGAGTCTCCGATTAATTTTCAAACCATTCTACAGGCCACGTGTTCCAGTCGTCGAAAAACCTGTTACAGAGAAAGTCATTTAGGGTAGATGGCTTATTAAATAAAAAGGCAAAAGGCAAAAAGCTCGCTCCTAAAAAGCTTGCCTGTTGCCAGTTGCCAGTTGCTGTATAGTTCACTTTCAATAATCAGCTATTGAGCGACGTTGCCATCTACCACACGCTGTAACCAACCTGTATACCATGCAATCGCGAGGGCGATCAATAAGACCAGCAATAAAATGGCCCAGGCAGGAAAACCTGTGCGACGTTTATGTGTAACAGTTGTTGCACCGATTCTTCTTTGTTCAACATCACGCACTTCGCGCGTTTTTATCAATTTGCCTGCATAAAGCGTCATGAATGTATCGGCTTCGGCCTGGGTATTCACAACTTGTTCTGCAATGAAATTTTCGCGATCGTTATCGCGAACATCATATGCCTGCAGTGCTACGGGAAAATCATTCTTGCGGAGTTCCATAATGAGTGTTTTAGGATATACATAAAAATGCGTGCCTGTGGTTACAATATGCGTTTTGCACGTGAACGAAAAGCAGCGGTCTCATGTTCCCATCGCGCATTGATGATCAACCTGATTTCGGGAAGGATTTCAGGATACTGTTTTGATAATTTTTCCAAAACGCTAAGTGCAAAGGCCTTAACTGCCACAGCTTCAGTATTTGATTCAATTGCGTTAAAACAAATATTCATTACGGGACCATGAAACTTTTTAGGAATATCAATAAACTGTAATAACCTTATAGTGTTTCTTTTTACTGCCGGATGAATGTCAGTCTTTGAATAATTTTTAATTAATCTGCCCAAATAGGGTTGGATCATTGGCGGGTTATTTTCTGCTACATAATTAACAGCCCATGATGCACGCTGAACGATGCGATATTCTGCATTAAAAAATAATTCTATCAACTCAGCAAAGCGTTCTTCAGATTTTCCAATCCATTTTACAATCTTATCTGTTTGTTTACGCGAATGTTCTTTCAGTATCGCTGCCCGAAGGTCCATATACTAAAATACCAGATTTCAGGATTGAAGTTTTTCTTATAATATATATTATGTTAAACAGCCCTTCAACCCTCCACTATGCGTTTGATAGAATATTTTTTTGGCTTAGCTTCTGTTTTTAGAGACTAAGAGATGAGAGTGTATTACTGATTAGAAAATTCCTGTGGAATACTCACACAAAATGTGCATATCGTGCGCCTTAGTCTGTATTTAATTGAGGTAAATTTGTTATGATGGGCTGTAGTTCCCACACTCAACTTTGCGGGAGTGAACCATAAGGTTATTCGAAAGCCGAGCGAACGTTGAAAGGACGCGACGTGAACTCGGTGGCTGATAAAACAGCCCTTGTAATCCTTATGGAAAACAAAAACAAAAAACCGTTTAGGTTTATAGTTCTCCTAAACGGTCTTACTAAATTGGTAAGTTTCGCATCTAAATTAAAGTCGCTTATCGAATCTTTTCTTTAGGCAACTCCCCCCTGTAACAGCAGGGGTTTTGTTTTGTAAAAGTAGTAAATAAAAGTACACTCCAAAAAGCTCGTTCAATTATACTATACAGCAATGTGAATAACCGTCATCCGCTTAACATAAATGTTAAGTTATAGGCAAAGCACATAAAAAAATGGACTACAATCAAATCATCTCAACAGTAACACTCGCCGCAGTATTTATTGTTGGATATGTTTTAAGACAGCAGATTTCGACTCAAAAAGATTTATTGAGTGGTTACAAAGATTTCATCGAAGTGACCAACTGGAAATCCGTGAAAGAATATTACGAAAACCACAAAATCCCAGAAGTCAAAGAAAGGCTCGAAAAAGAGGCTGTGGCCTTTATTGAGAAGTGGCAGAGGGAGCATAAAACACATGAAATCCACGAAGAATTAGTGATGTACGTCAGGCACGTACTAACTATAATGGAGAAGTATAATCCTGGAAGTTCTAAGCAGTTTTGCGAGCGAGTT
>CAZCKF010000195.1:0-6568 GCA_964499155.1 uncultured Chitinophagaceae bacterium | reverse complement strand
CGTTTTTTTATGTCTCTGATGGGAGGTAAATGATATTGCACAGGTGGGAAATTGACTTTATCTTAGCAGCAACAATCCAGCCCTCTCAAAACCACAGAGTCTCAAATTTCAACAAGTCCCGTACCGCCTTTGAAAGCCGTCGCTAAATCAAATTGTTGAATTAAACATCTGTGTATGAAAAAAATCAACTCAATTCTCCATGATGAGAAAGTTCAAGGTAGCTTGATCATCGCTGGCGTATTCATTGCGATTGCAATTTTAATGATTTTGACCTGGGATAAGTAGGTTGTTCCAGTGATCCATGGTTTTACCGGGCCTGCGCTGAGCGGGCCTTTTTTTATTTTGGAATTTGGTCCCGATAGCTATCGGGATTGGATTTTGGATTTTATCCTTCGTGTACCGATCAGTGTTTAGAATTGATAGCTGTTGCAGGGTTTCACCCGAAGGCGCAAAGTGAGCAAAGACATAATTCTAATAAAAACTTCTAGTTTGTAAATCTTTATCAAACCACCGAAACGTTTGTCAGTTGCCAATTGCCAATGCACTTTTTTTCATAATGTAAACTTGAAATGAAATTGCTTCTTATTTCCTACAAGGAAATAACCAACTCAGTTCCGCGACCGGGTGCTGACACAATGTGCATCTTCCCATTAAATACTTCGAGTCGTTTACGCATGTTACTGAATCCCATTCCGGGTGTTAGCATGTGCATGTTGAAACCAACTCCATTGTCCTTAATCTCCATTTGGACAAAACCATTCGTGGAATAAATGTGAATGGAAGCGTGCGTTGCCTTTGCGTGTTTAATAATATTATTGAGTTGTTCCTGGGCAATCCTGTAGAGGGTTAGCTTTTTATCAACGTTCATGTTCTCCTCGGTGAAAGAACTCGTGTTCACATCAATGGTTATTTTGCCGGTCTTTTCAATAGATGCAGCCATATCCATGAGTGAATCTGCAAGACCAAGATCTGTAATGCCTGATGGCGCAATTTCGCGCGAAAGAATACGGACCTCATTTATTATATGGTTCATCATGTGCTCCACTTTTTCAAGTATCTCTGATGAACGCGCAGGATTGCTTTTCGCAAGTTCGATATGAAGTTTTGCAGTTGTCATCAACTGGTTAATGTTGTCATGCAGCTCGGCTGCAAGGCTTCTTCGTTCACTTTCCTGTGTGGACAATATTATCTGTGATAATTCTTTTTCGTGTGACAGTCTTTGTTCAGATAATTTTTCAAGCAATTCAGAATGTTGAGTCACATCCTGCATGGCACTGATGATTCGATAAGCCTGGTCCTGTTCGTATAGAATGTGGCTGCGGTCAAGGATTTTTCTATAACTGCCATCTGCACTTTTAAATAAATATTCTTCCTGCCAAATTTTTAGTTTCGAATGCATGGCATCAGCCAAACTCTTGAGTACACGATCATGATCCTGGGGATGCATATTTTTTTCCCACCAATCCTTTTGTGATTGCAGTTCATTTATGGTTGTTCCAAAGAGTTCATGAAATGTATTGTTTACATAAACCTGTCCCGTTGCAAGATTATAATCGCGAATGGCGTCACGGGTTGCCATCGTAAGCATGGTATATCGTTCGAGCGCTTCACTCAATTCTGCATTCGCTGCAGAAATGCGTGCATTGGAAACTTCCAGGTCCTTATGCAATTCCCGGCTCACAAAATATATCAGCAGGGACGAGAAGAGAATAAACAAAACCCCCTTAACCTGCTGTATCCTGTAATAAGTAGCCAGATCATGATCAACGATAGCGAGAAAAATATAATCCGATAAAAAGATCCACAAGCATCCGAAAATGAAAAATGTAAGCGCAGTTTTTAAGTCAGATGTCAGATGAATTTTCATGTTAATCCGCAAAAATCGGAAATCGAGGTGAGAATGTCGATTGATTTGCAAACTCATTAAAGACAAACATTCAACAAGCAACATGCAACTGGCAAGCATTGTAGAATTGCTATGCATCATCTATGAAACATAAAACAGACAATAATTCGGAAACTCTTTTCCTTAAAAATTTTGAATGGATTTAAAAAATTAAATACACTAAAGAGGATTTGCAAGTTGCTTATTGCAATGTTCATTTTTCTCAGAGTATGCACAGCACTACATAACCAATTTACGCTGTATCATCGCAACCACTCTCGACATATCCTGCTTGTTCATGCACTTAAAATGTCCGAGCGGGCATTTTGCATAACCAATCTTTGAGCAGGGTCTGCACCATAATTTTTTTACCTGTATCCATTCAGCAGGTGAAGCAGAATCAATTCCGAAATAGGGATACATGCCAAATGAAGGAACGGTGTTTCCCCAAACGGATATAACAGGTTTATTAAATGCTGCAGCAATGTGCATCAGGCCTGTATCATGCGTTACAATGATCTTAGCACGACGTACAAGGTCTGCACTTTCATTGATGCTGAATTTTCCGCATGCATTGTAAATTTTCACAGGGTCCACTGCAGCAAGTTCTTTCCCAACATCACTGTCTTCTTTACCGCCAAGAATAATGATCGGGTGTGCAAGCTGCAAACACAATTCTTTCAATTTGTGGACAGGAAGCTTTTTTGTATTGTGTGCAGCACCAACAACGATTCCGATATAGCCGGGATGATGTGAAAGCGGTATATCCCGGTCTTTGACGTGTTCGTTTTCTGGAATGAAATAATCCAGTCCTTTCCCATCATCTTTTACTCCCAGTTCATATGCAGCTTCAAGGTAGCGTTGAACAATGTGTTTTTCGGGCATCACATTGATCTTTGTATTCACATATATCCATTTTCGCGTGTTCAGTTTTTTGAATGCTTTGCCTTTCTTCTTCAATGCCGAACGCAATCGGATGGAACGAATGTTTCGATGCAGATCAATGATGTAATCATAATCTTCTGCTTCGAGTTCATGGAACAGTGTTTCCCAACTGTGACCCAATACATGAATTTTATCGATATAAGGATTTGCTTTCAATACAGGAGCAAAACTGCTTTTTGTAACATAATGCAGTTCAGCATCCGGCAATTGCGTTTTTACACAACGTATTACCGGAGTGGTGAGAACAATGTCTCCAATTGAAGAAAAGCGGATGATAAGAATTTTCATTCGTAAAAATCAGCGCTCAACATAATTAAGATCTTTACCAAAAGTCTCTTTCGAAAAGAATGCTGCAGTAACTGTAATGATCATTATGATCAATGCAGCTATCCATCCTCCCGTATAATAATCCGTCATTGATCGCAACCATTGGAAAAGCGGAAGAATAAAAATGGCTAGCATGCCTCGTACCATGTTGGGAACTGTTGTAGTTGCCGTTGCTCGAATATTGGTTCCGAACTGCTCAGCCGCCATGGTTACAAAAATGGCCCAGAAGCCTGTTCCAAATCCAAGTCCTGCACAAATCCAATACATTCTCTCTGCACTGCCATCCCATTGTGCAGTAAAGAACAGGATCATGAAAATGGCTGTGATACCATAAAAAAGGAACAATGCTTTTTTCCTGCTGCTGAACCACTGACTGACAAAACCAATCAGGATATCACCAATAGAAATGGCTGCATAGGCATACATGATCGCCTTGCCAGGATCTATTGGTTCTTTGATGCGCATCCATTTCCCAAAATCATTTGAAAATGCAACCAGTACACCGATCACAAACCAGGTTGGGAGTCCAATAAGTATTGAAAGAAAATATCTTTTGAACCGATCGCGGTTATTAAACAGCATGAAAAAATTTCCACGCTGCACATCTTCCTTTTTCATGGAATGAAACATACCGGATTCAAAAACAGAAACACGCAATAACAAAAGTGCAAGGCCCAATCCACCTCCAATAAAATAGCAGGTCCGCCAGTCAAAGTTTTCTTTCATGAAATAGGCCACAACAGCACCAGTCAATCCAATGCCTGCGACCAGAGATGTTGCAACACCTCTTTTGTTTTTTGGTGTTACTTCAGAAACAAGCGTGATCCCTGCGCCAAGCTCTCCGGCAAGTCCAATACCTGCAATGAAACGAATGATCTTATACTGGTCTATAGTCTGCACAAATCCATTCGCAATGTTCGCAATTGAATAAAGAATGATTGATCCGAACAAAACACTCAGTCTCCCCTTCTTGTCTCCCAGAACACCCCACAAAATTCCGCCAATGAGCAAACCATACATCTGCCATTGAAGAATCCCTTCACCATCTGTACGAATGCTTTCATCAGACAATCCCATTGAACGTAGACTCGGAATTCTGATAATGGCAAACAACAGCAGGTCATAGATGTCTACGAAATAACCAAGTGCTGCAACAATCAATGCAATGCTGAAAATGGAAGACTGTTTCTTCTCAGTCATGTATTAAACTTTTGCGTTTTCATCTGGAGGAGGTACCACCGCTTTTTTTGCAAAAAATAATTTATAGATCACAGGTAATGTTGTAACGAGAATGATGCCGACGGTAATAGCTTCAATATTGTTTTTCAGGTTGAAGCCCCATTGTTTTTCCACCCAGTTTTGCAGGTAATACCCGCCAAGCATCATTGATGTAACCCACGCGATGCTGCCAGTTACATTGTAAAAGATGAATGTTTTCCTGTCCATCTTTACTATACCTGCAACGATTGGCGCAAACGTGCGGATGATCGGAAGAAATTTTGCCAGGAAAATGGTTGACTTTCCATATTCATCATAAAAATCCTTGGCACGGGTGAGATGTTTCTTTTTGAATATCCATGAGTCTTTCCTGTCGTACAACAGCGGTCCTGTTTTCTTGCCAAACCAGTAACCGACGAGATTACCCAATATGGAAGCGATGATTACCAGTAAGACCACAAACAAATAATGCAACCCAAAAAATTCTTTGGTAAAATCATCAAGATAAATGCCTGCCGCAAATAATAATGAATCTCCCGGCAGAAAAAAACCGACGAATAAACCTGTTTCTGCAAAAATGATGAAGAGCAAGACATACAGTCCTCCGTTCTGTATTATCCACTCGACAAACCTGTGCAGAATTCCCCCCTCCAATAAATAAACGTGTATCAAATCCATTTGCTCTGTTATAAATTAATCCGGAATAAAAGTCGCTGCTTTCTGATCATCAAATTCTCCTTCCCATCGCGCGATTACGCAGCTCGCGAGTGTATTGCCGATCACATTCACTGATGTTCGTGCCATATCCATTAGTTCGTCAATACCAAGTATGGCCATGATGGGCCACAAGGGTAATCCGAATGAAGCGGCTGTACCTAATAATATTACAAGTGATGCACGCGGTACTCCTGCAACCCCCTTGCTCGTCAGCATTAGTGTAAGACACATGATGATCTGTTCACCAACTGATAAATTAATACCTGCAGCCTGCGCAACGAATATGGATGCAAGGGAAAGATAGAGCGTGGTTCCATCAAGATTGAATGTGTATCCAGTGGGCAATACAAATGAAACTATCTTCCTGGGTACGCCGAATTTTTCCATATTCTCCATTGCTTTAGGCAGGGCTGATTCGGAGCTTGTTGTGGCAAAAGCAATAGAAACGGGTTCGGAAATTGCCTGTACAAATTTTTTCAATGGAATTTTTATGATCAATGCCACTGGCAACAGCACAATGATCATAAATGCTATCAGCGCCACGTACAGCGTGATCAATAATTTCAGCAGGTTGAAAAGAATATCCAGACCCAGGTGTCCGACTGTAACTGCAATGGCGGCACCAACGCCGAAAGGCGCGAAGTACATTATGATGTTGGTGAACTTGAACATTGTTTCTGCCAGGCTCTCAGTAAAATGAAGCATCGGCCTGCGTTTTTCTTCATTCACCAGTGCAAGACCGATCCCGAAGATCACGCTGAAGATCACGATCGGCAACACATCACCATGATAGACTGACTTAACAATATTTTCAGGGAAAATGTGAAGAATGATATCTGACCAGCTTTGAGGTTTTGTTTCCGGAAGTTCCTGGCTAAAACCCGGTGGCAATTCAATTCCTTTACCCGCACCTGAGATATTAATGGCAAGAAGCCCAATGAAAAGTGCGATGGTGGTTACGACTTCGAAATAGAGGATGGATTTCCATCCCATTCTTCCAACCTGCTTAAGGCTTGAATGCCCAGCAATTCCAACAACAAGTGTTGCAAAAAGGATGGGGCCTATGATAGTTTTTACAAGTCGTAAGAATATCTGGCTTAAAACGCGCAGGTTTTGCGATTCAGCAGGAAAAGCCAGTCCGATCTGTATTCCCACCACCATACTGACGAGTATCCAGGTGGTGAGTGACCGTTTAAACCAGGCATACAGAATAATGACAGCAATAAATACCCAGCGGGAAAACATGAGCACGTCGGATGGTATGTTCGCAATTCCATTCATGCTCAGGAAATGCAGTATTACCACAAACGTGAGAACAATAAGGGTAAGCGGACCAATTCTGCGTTTTACCATTTTGATTGTAATGCGCCAAAACTAATCAAAAATGAATACGCTTTGCATTGACAATTATTGAATTCTGCACATCCGTTGGTAGAAAGAAAAGTGGTTGTTTTCAGATATTTCCTATTTTTCACC
>CAZCKF010000194.1:1923-6581 GCA_964499155.1 uncultured Chitinophagaceae bacterium | reverse complement strand
TAACGGATCATGATTTCATTGCTTTTCGCAGAGAAGCATTTTCGATTGCTTCCAAGCAGGATGTGCTTGAACAGATACCTGAGGTGAAAATTCCGAATTATGCATATCGGAATAATGGGGATCTCACTTTCACTAATGTTTCGAAAGAGTGGGGCATTGAAACACCAACATTCAGCAATGGTGCTGCTTATGCGGATCTAGACAATGATGGAGATATGGATTACGTAGTAAATAACATCAACGATAAGGCGACGGTTCATCGCAATATGCACAGGCAAAATGGAAAGGGATCTAATTATTTACAGGTAAAATTAGTAGGAGAAGGTTTGAATCCGGCAGGCTTTGGCGCGTGGGTTGAAATAAATTACGATAGTAATGAAAAACAGATCTACGAGCACACTCCATATCGTGGTTACCTGTCATCCGTACATTCAATAGCTCATTTCGGTGTTGGAGAAAATGATACAATCAACAGCTTGCGGGTTACATGGCCAGGCGGAAAAATACAGTTGTTGAATAACATTGCCGTGAACCAGCTAATCACCTTAAAAATTAAAGATGCTGGAAATTTATCTGTACCAACGCAGTTAGCAGCTACATTGTTCACTGACATGACCGATTCACTTGCACTAAATGTTTTCCATCGCGAAGATGATTTTATTGACTTCAATGTTCAAAAATTGTTGCCGCACAAACTCTCTGATTACGGACCAGCGATCGCCGTCAGTGATTTGAATGGAGATCGATTGGATGACATGGTGGTTGGTGGATCCTATGGATATTCAACACAATTATTATTTCAGCAACCTGATGGAAAATTTATTTCGAAAAATCTTGTTGACAGTGCCGATCGGGCAAAAAAGCCATGGGAAGAAATGGGTATCCTGTTGTTCGATGCCGACAGGGATGGTGATGCAGACATGTATATCAGTTGCGGAGGAAATGAAAATGCTGCAGAAGACCTGCAGTATCGAGACAGATTTTATGTGAATGATGGGAAAGGCAATTTCACTTACAATGAAAATGTATTTCCTGATAATCGAGTCAGCAAATCCTGTGTTCGTGCCGCAGACTATGATAAGGATGGCGATCTTGATCTATTTATTGGTGGCAGACATATGCCCTGGCAATATCCGTTGGCGGTTAGTTCTGTTATTTATCGAAATGATGGAACACCCGGAAAGATCATATTCAAAGATGTGACGGCTGACGTTGCGCCAGGCCTGGGAAAGATTGGTTTAACCTGCGATATGATCTGGACGGATTTTGACAATGACAATTGGGTGGATATCGTACTGGCTGGCGAAATGATGCCCATTACTTTTTTTAAAAATGATAAAGGAAAATTCAAAGATGTAACAGGCGCCAGTGAAATTGCAGATATAAAGGGTTGGTGGAATTCTATTGCTGCAGGAGATTTTGACAACGATGGTGATATTGATTACGTTGCAGGCAACCAGGGACGGAACTCGTTTTACCGACCATCGAAGGAAAGGCCAGTCAGGATCTATGCAAAAGATTTTGACAACAATGGAAATTTTGATGCAATTCCATCAGTGTATTTACCCGATCAAAAAGGCGAATTGCGTGAATTTCCTGCGCATGTACGTGATGACCTGATCAAGCAGATGATTGATATGCGCGATAAGTTTAAAACATATAAAGATTTTGCAGTTGCTGATTTTGAAAAAGTAATAACTAAGGAACAGCGAAAAGATGCGCTGATACTGGAAGCCAATACCGGAAGCTCTGTTTATATAGAAAATAAAGGGGGAGGCGATTTTGTGATGACAGACCTTCCTGTCGAAGCACAATTTTCTTCAGTATTTGGAATACTTCCATTCGATGTTGATGAAGATGGTAATTTGGATATTATTCTAAATGCCAATGATTACGGGATCGATGTTTCAGTGGGACGATATGATGCAATGCACGGTCTCGTATTACTGGGAGATGGTAAAGGCGGATTTACCACAATGAATTATTCGCAATCCGGATTTTTTATTCCGGGTAATGGCAAATCGGTTGGCATTTTCACAAACCCACAACGGCAACCAATGATTGTGACTTCTCAAAACCGCGGGCCTCTCCGGGTTTTCCGGTTAAATTGGCAACGAAAAATAGTTGAGGTTGAAAACAATGATTTGTATGCGATCGTAACGACTCCTGATGGGAAAACAAGGAAGGAGGAATTTTATTTTGGGCATGGATTTCTTTCGCAATCCAGCAGGATGGTTTCATCGCGTATCAAGCAGGTTGTTTTAGTAAATAATAAAAATGAAAAGCGGATTCTCAATGAATAAAGTGGCGATTGGTATATTGGCATGCGTAGTTCTATTTGCAGCCTGTGGTGAAAAGCAAAAAAGCTCGTTGAATACCAACGATGTTGGGATTATTCACGCGAATGAGAAGCAACTTACCGAAGTCATTATTCATGATATTTTTTCTCCCCCGGTGGCAGCTCGCATATATGCATATACATCACTCGCACAATACGAAGCCCTCCGATATTTAAATGATTCAAATCCGTCCATTGCTGCAAAAATGAAAGGCTTTGCTGCAATGCCTGTTCCCGAATCTGGAAAGCAATATGATTTCATGCTTGCAGCTACACGGGCATTTTGTGAAGTTGCAGCCAAGATCCGTGTGTTTGACAATGAAGGAGCATTAAAAAAGTACAAAGATTCAATTTCATCTGTCTTTGAAGATCATCTTGAAAAAGATGTTTATGCAAATTCAATTGCTTTTGGAGACAAGATTGCTGCGGTGATACTCGCGAGAGCGGCAACCGATCAATACAAGCAAACACGCGGAATGCCAAAATTCCTCGGTAAAAAGGACGATGGTTTCTGGCAACCAACAGCACCCGACTATTTTGATGCTACTGAGCCACACTGGCATAAACTCAAACCATTTTCACTTGACACCTGTTCGCAATTCAGGCCAATGAAACCACTGCAATTTGCGAAGGACAGTGTATCGGCTTATTATGGGCAGATTAAGGAAGTTTATCATACCGGAAAGTTTCTTACACCTGAGCAACGACAAATTGCAAAATATTGGGACGACAATCCATTTGTGATGGAGCATGCAGGCCATACAATGTTTGCTAATAAAAAAATCACACCTGGTGGACATTGGATGGGTATTGCAGCTATTGCAAGCAGGAAAGCAAATGCGGATGCAGTGAAAACTGCTAAAACCTATGCATTAACTGCCATCGCATTGTTGGATGGGTTCATTGCATGCTGGGATGCAAAATTTCAATACCAGACCGTACGTCCCATTACATTGATCAATCAATGGATGGATAAAACCTGGGAGCCATTGTTACAAACACCGCCCTTCCCAGATTATATATCGGGACACAGTACCATTTCCGGAGCAGCATCCACAGTGCTCACCGATTTATATGGTGATAATTTTTCATTCCATGATGATTCAGACAAGGAATATATCGGCATGACACGTGATTTTCCTTCATTTAATAAGGCCGCAGAAGAAGCCTCTTTGAGCCGGTTGTACGGCGGCATACATTACAGGATGAGTCTCGATAGTGGGCTTGTTGTCGGAAGAAGAGTGGGCGAGCATCTCCTAAATATTGTCCAGAATTAATTTAAAGTCTCCAAAAGCCAAAAGCCTACAGCTAAAAGCCAATCAAAAAACTTCTATACTTAAAGGAATCTTCCAAATTGAAACAGGGCTCCTTTCGAAGCCCTGTTATGTCAAACTCACACAAGCAGAAAAAGGTCTGACAATAAGTTTTAAAGCATTCTATAAAGACAGCCGGGCTTGGCAAATGCTGCATGGGGCGTGAAGATTTTTTGGGCAAAGCTTCTTTCACGCAAAGACGCAAAGGGAGCAAAGACGCCAAAAAAATTTGAAAACTTACGTTACACCCTATTTGTCGCAGTTTTTAATTCGAAGATTGTCAAACCGAG
The DNA here is from genome assembly GCA_964499155.1 of uncultured Chitinophagaceae bacterium. Classification (GTDB taxonomy): domain Bacteria; phylum Bacteroidota; class Bacteroidia; order Chitinophagales; family Chitinophagaceae; genus CAZCKF01. The sequence continues at coordinate 2,640 of CAZCKF010000194.1, read as the reverse complement.
CTTACGAGGTTCACGCAACGGCGCAGCGATGAAAATGTTTTAAAGTTGAATTTTTTTACGGCGCGGCGTGTACAATTGGTTCGAAATCTCGAACATTTCAATACCTGTAGACACTCGTCGCGTCGTTGCGGCAGCAGGCCGTTGCGTCATTGCGTGAAATGTGTTTTGCGTCTTTGCTCACTTTGCGCCTTTGCGTGAGGACTTAGCAGCTTAGATCTTCACTCCAAACGTCAGCACCGCATTCCCTGTCTGTCCTTTGATAGTAGCAATAGGAGACTGACGTGAGCTCAGGCGATACGGCACATGAACATCCTTGCTCATATTGTGCACATAAGAAAGATCAATAAAAATTCCCTTGTTCCTGTAACCAAGACCACCGCTTAATAAAAACTTACTTCCTTTTTCGCCAATAATATTTTTATATGGATTACCATAGTACGCAGCACCAAGACGAACCATGATCGTAGTGAATTTTAATTCACCACCTGCACGAAAATTAAAAGCTCCTTTATATGCATTGTCAATTGCTTTGTTGAGTGATTTTAAATAATCCTTGGTGGCCTCATCATTGTTATTTTCTTCATCGGGCTGAAATGAAGAAGCTTTATGATTTACATATTCAATATCTGCAGTTAGAAATCCGCGTTGTTTACGTACATCTTCCACTTCACGTAAAACATATGATGCAGAACCAATGATCCTGTATGGGGTGATCAT
>CAZCKF010000194.1:0-1913 GCA_964499155.1 uncultured Chitinophagaceae bacterium | reverse complement strand
GTATGTAAATTCTGCTGAGGGTACACCACTTACAAAAGCAGAGTTTTGTGTTTGCCTTCCCATGTAATTTTCGGTGTCAGTTGTAATGGAAGCATCGTATTTATCAGTAAGACTTAAAACAGATGGACTATGCAATGCAAGACCAAGCCTGATGTGCTCAACAGGTTTATAAATAACGCCGGCTTTTACATTGATTCCTGCACCTTTTGTTTGCAGGTCCTCAGTCAACTCAGCAAAATCAAACTTGTTATTGATATCGTCAGAAGCATCAGCTTCAGTAAAAACGCTGTGGCGATCATATTTAATAATCGGAATACCGATGGTACCTCCAAATAAAAACTTTTCACGAATGTTTGCAGCACCTGCAAAAGCAAGTTCGTAAATACCGCCACTGCTGTTGATGCGATTTTCCTGTAACACACCTGTCTGGAATGGAGAACGCGTTTGGAATGAATAATTATTTGAAGAACCGCCTGCTACTGTATCAATCCAGAAAGTATTAAAGGCCAGGCTCGTTCCGTAAGGGAAATTTCCAGCAACTACATTCGCATCTTTAATATTGTTGATTTCTTCCAGGTATTTATGAGAATAAGAACTCTGGTTTTGTGCTCCACGATAAAGAACATCACTATTAAAATCTGCAGTCTTATTTATAGCAATGCTGAATGCTGAAGAAACATTTCTTCTCATTCCTGCACCAAAAACAAAACCACTTGTGCCGAATGAAAAATTGTTGTCCTTATCTTTTTCTGTACGACCAAAATAAGAAGCCTTGCTTCGGTCGAGATGAATACCTGGGGATATAACAAAATCCCCGGTTCTGTAAAACCCAAGTCCGGCAGGATTCACATAGGAAGCAGAAATATCTCCACCGAGTGAACCCATGGCTCCACCCACTGCAATGTGTCTGGCTGAACCGTGCTGCGTAGTCCAACTATAACGCAACGCATCAGCTGGTTCCTGTGCAAACACACTCAATGCAGGCAACAGGATGGCCATTATGAAAAAATACCTTTTCATATATAATGATTTAAAAAAGCTTGTAAATAATTCAGTGGCATCAGAATTTTCTCACAGGTGCACTTCCACCAGAGCTGCTCGATGAACTGCTTGGCTTACTGCTACTGCTTGAAGATGAAGATTGCGTAGAAGTAGAGGAAGATGAACTGGAATTCCTGGATGAACCACTAAAGATATCACGCAGGGTACTTCCCTGATTCTGACGGCTGCTGCTGTTACCATTATCAACACTTGGTCTTGTAGAGCCAGTTGAACCACGGCTAACCTTTCCACCATACGTATTGGTTGTTGGTGGCGTATATGAGTTGAGGTTGAAAACTCGTGGCTTGTTATACTGAGCTGTTGAACTATTCGGCTTACCATAAACTACTTTAGGGCAGTATGGATTGTAATAATAATTCCAGTATGTATAACTATTCCATGGAGAGTTGTTGTAAATCGGGTGGTAATTGCCATAATAATTATTACGACGATCGTATGCATACCAGTCATCCAGATCAGACCAGCGAGTACGGTTGCGAACTTTCATGCGCAATTGGCGATCTTCATAATATTCATCTGATGATTCATATTTTTCTTCTTCATCCTCAATTTGCACATATTCTTCAACTGCACGATTAGGTGAATAATAAACATCATCCGGTGTTTGACCAGTTTTATATGCGGAAGTACAACTTGAAAAAATGATGGTTGCCAGCGCCAGGGAAGTAAAGATTAGTTTCATGGCAGAACGTTTAGCGGGTTTAAAATTGAAGTTACTACTTTTGTGACCCAGGTGCAATGGCCGAAGCTTCTGATTAAGACCATTACGCAGTAAAATTGATGATTTTACTGTTAACTAAATGATAAAGATGGCCTTATAAACCCAGTCTGAGCGGGCATTTCAGTTAAAT
>CAZCKF010000193.1:0-6623 GCA_964499155.1 uncultured Chitinophagaceae bacterium | reverse complement strand
AGGGCGGTTAGGCCGAGAATCATTCGTTGAATCTTCCTGGCAAAAAATAAATGGCGAATAAATCAGGCCGGCAATAGCCAGCGTAATTTTTAATAGTTGGTTAGCACGATTTGAAATCGACTGTCGGTTCTCTATAGGTTCAGGCACAAAAAGAAATTATAAATGAAAGGTTGATTGCTACTAATCAAACCTTTTTCAAAAGCTACTGTAAGCAGTAGCGATAATTGGCCGCGAAACTAAGGGTATAAGATTAATTTTCAAGGTTTTAATAATACACAGGGTGTGCAAAATCGAGACTTTAAGTGTTTTAGCTTATTATAAAAGGTAATCCTGTTTGTTTGATTGGGTACATAGCAAATTCACGGCCGGAAATCAAATCAGTAAGGCCAAACCTGCTTTCGGAGGGCTCATGTTGAAGTAACTTCATCAACGAAATGCATCGTTTCATATTCATACTCTACATCCTGTTCCCTGTTTGTTCGTTCGCCCAATCGGAAAAAACAATAAGTGGAACGGTGCATGATCAGCAAACAGGAAAACCATTGGAATTTGCCACAGTCGAACTTCTTCAGCTTCCTGATAGCTTGTTACTTCAAACCACGATCACAGATAAAAAAGGAAGGTTTGAATTCAAAACCTCAGATTCCAATCATGCAGTGCGGTATAGTTTCATAGGTTATGAGGTTAAAACATATTCAGTCACAAATGCCGATCCATTAAAACTGTTTCTTTCAACTTCTTCGACCAATATGGAGGCTGTTACTGTAACAGCAGCGCGAAAGGCATTTGCTGCAAATATTGACAGGAAGGTTTATGATGTTGCACAGGACCTGATGTCTGCATCTGGAAGTGCATCAGATATTTTACGAAATATACCTTCCGTGGAAGTTGATATCGATGGTAATGTCAGTCTTCGGGGTGCGGGCAATTTATTAATTCTTGTAAATGGCCGACAGTCACAATTAATGAGCGGTGCAAGCCAGGCTGATGTTCTTCAGCAATTTCCCGCGAATAGTATTGAGAGGATAGAAATAATTACAAACCCCGGTGCGCGTTTTCGTCCTGATGGAACATCGGGCATCATTAATATTATTCTAAAGAAAAATTTGAAGAATGGATTCAATGGTACTATTACCGGCACTGTTGGAAATCGGGATCGTTACAATGGAAATAAAAACCTGAATTTCAGAACTGGTAAATGGAACCTGTACGCAACTGGCGGCTTAAGACAGGATGCACGTTTGCGATCAAACACAAGTGAAAGGATAGTTTTTGACTCGGGTAAAATTTCTTCGCGCTATTTTGAAAATGGGTTTATGCGTTCGCGGTCGCATTCAGCCTTCATCTCTGTTGGTTTCGATTATGAACTCAATGACAGAAACGTAATTTCTCTCTCAGGGAATTATTCAAAGTGGAGAATGGATGCCTGGGGGCCTTCAGAAAGAAAATTGTTTGACAATAATGCGCAACTCCTCAGTCATTTTCGCAGGGATATGTTTTCTCCTGAAACCGAACCAGAAAAAGAATTGAATTTTGGCTGGGACCACAAATTTGCCAATGAAGATGAAGAATTAAGTGTTGAATTCACCATGTCTGATGAAGAAGAGCATGACGTCAGCCGTTTTACGACATACAATTTTTATCCTGCCAGAAAATCATTGTTTGACAACACGCTTGTAATAAATAAAGATGCGCAGCAACAATTGATCATTGATTATAAAAAACCTGTCGGAGATGATGTTGAGATAGAAATTGGTTATGCTGGTTATTTCGCGCAGCAGGAATTTGATTTTGTGATAGAAGACTACGATACAATCAACAACAGGTTTGTACGAAACCTTGATAAATCAAATTTGTTTTTATACAATGATGCCAACCACGCATTTTATGGAACATTTTTAAGAGCTTTTGAAAAATTCGGACTGAAGGCGGGACTTCGTGTTGAAGATGTACACCTGAAAGGTCGGCTGGTAACGAAGGATTCGACGATACGAAATAATTATTTCAAGTTTTTTCCAACACTCCACCTTAGTTATAAACTTGAAAAAGGTGAATTGCAATTGAATTACAGCAAACGAATCAACAGGCCTGAAGGTGATGAGCTAAATCCTTTTCCTGAGTATAATGATCCGTATAATATTTCCGCAGGAAATCCCTACCTGTTGCCTGAGATCATCCATTCAATTGAAGCGGGATATAAATGGCAAAACAACTGGCTGACATTTATTCCAAGTTTATATTACCGTTACAGGCTGAATGGATTCACTTCAGTAACCATTCCATTAAATGATTCTGTATTATTGAACACGGAACAAAATTTTTCAAAGGACCAGTCAACTGGCCTTGAACTTGTATTTTCTGCTAAAAAAGATTTCTTCAGCATCAACTCGTCGATAAATTTTTTCCATAACAAAATCGATGCAAGTGAGCTTGGATTTGAAGACCAGCGTTCTGTTGTCTCAATGAATGGAAATTTTAATGCAACATTTACTATCGGCAAAAGCACGATGACGCAGTTAAGTACAAATTACCGGTCTGCACGACTTACTCCGCAGGGAAAAAATTATCCTTCTTTCATGTTCAATGCGGGTATCCGCCAGGATCTGTTCCAGAAGAAAATGACTGCAACGCTCACTGTTTCAGATTTATTCCGCACGCAAAGACAAAAAAGCATCAGGGAAACCAGTTATCTCTACCAGCTAAATCGCGGTACAAGAGATTCGCAAGTCATCCTGTTTGGTTTGTCCTATAGATTTGGTCAGGGACAGAAAAAGCAGGAAGAGAGGTTGCAGTTTGATGAAGAGAACTGATAGTTGGAGGTTGGAAGTTGGAGGTTGGAGGTTGGAGGTTCTTTAAATCGAAGACCCTAATAGAATTGATATTGGTTTTATTTGGCGAAGCTCGTTACGAAGCGCTTGAAACTTAAACCTTTCTTGTCGCCTTGAATTACTTATTACTTTCTTGGACCTCCGACCTTGTATCTTGGATCTTTATATTGTTACAAAGAGATGCAAAGCAATTGAAAGTTTAACTATGGGCATATAAATACTGTTATTCTTTCGTCATCAACAACAGTTGTTCCGTAAACTTTTCCTTCGACAACTGATCCTCAAAAAAAGCACGATATCCTGTTTTTGGATTTACAAACAGCGTGGCGGGAATTGCACCAGACCATTTCTGATCAACCTTTGGACAGAAATAATCTGCATCAGATTCATCGAGCCAGGTAATTCTGGATGTGAAATTATGTTTCGCAGCAAATGTTTTGATTTTGTCGGGGTAGAACGATGGCAAATCAAGACTAACTAGAATAAGCTCAACATTTTTTGATTTATATTCTTTTACTGCTTCCTGGAAGTAAGGTATTTCCTCAATACAGGGTTTGCAGAAAGTTGCCCAAAAATTGATGACAAGTGGTTTATCGCTACTTGCAATTAACTTCTCAACATCAGTGATCTTCCATGTTTCAATGGATGCAGGTTTGCTTTTTTGTGCAGAACATCCAGCAGTAATACATATGAGCAGGATAAAAAATAATTGTTTCATTAGCTTTCTGTTTGTGCGCCCCATTCTTTTAATAATTGATGGTAGCGCTGCTCTTCCATCCGACAATTTTCATAATGTCCCTTTCCATGTTTCTGCCGCATTGCCTCATATAAAGTAACTGCGCATGCAACACTAATATTCAAGGATCGAATAATACCCATCTGAGGGATCAAAAAATTTCCGTCAGCCTGTGCCCTGAATTCGTCGCTCACCCCTTCATGTTCATTCCCAAAAACCAGTGCAATCCTTTCGGTCAGGTCCAGTTCATATAAACTTACAGAATCAGTGCCAAGGTGTGTTGTTAAAATCCGGGAATAGCGTTGACGAATTGATAAAATGCATTTTTCAAGATCGTCGAATTGATGTACAGTAAGCCATTTGTCAGCACTGGAAGAACTGCGTTTTCCCCATTTTTTATGCCTGGGGACCTTGGTTGTTAATACATAAATATCCTGGATCCCCACAGCATCACAGGTTCGCATTACTGCTGAAATGTTATGTGGGTCCTGAACGTTTTCCAGAACGACCGTAATGTCGGTTTGACGCTTGTTAAGAACAGAGGTTATACGGGCAAGACGTTCAGGAGTCATTCGATTAAAATTTGTTTTAACTGTTATGCGCTGTTTTGATGTTGAGGCAATTAACCCAGTTTTTTCCGAGTGAACCTTTTATCCTGTTTGGTTGTTGTAAATAAAAATAACTATTAATGAATAAGCTGATCTTCCCGATACTTTTTGTTTTGTTTTCATTTGGAATCGGTCCATCAAAGGTCATTAAGAAAATAAATGGTCATTGGGTGGGACAGCTTACATACCGTGACTATTCATCCGAAAAAATGATTTCCATCCCAGTAAGTATAATTATTACCCAGGAAAATGATACGACCTGGGTTTTCAAATACAATTATCCGAAGGAACCGCATGCAAATACTGTCGATACGGTTATGCTATCAAATGCAGGAAAGTACTGGAACAATTTACCAGTGACTTCACTCAAAAGGCAAAATAAGATGAGCACACTAACTACAGAGGGGACAAGAGACGACGATGGAATTCAAAAACAATTCAGGTACACTTATTCATTTGATAAAAACTCAATGAAAATTCAAAAAGAAGAAATGGATAAAGTGAGGGGGAAGTACTTTATACGAAATAGTTACCAGCTAAAGAAGGTCCAGGATACAAGGTCCAGGGTCCAGGAAAGTATTAAGTGATTCAAGTCAACAAGAAAGCTTCAAGTCTCAAGCGCTTCGTAACGAGTTTCGGCGAATAAAACCAATATCAATTCTATTAGGGTCTTCGATTTAAAGAACCTCCAACCTCCAACTTCCAACCTCCAACTAATCAAACTCTCTTTGCCGCTTTTGGAGAAAATAAATAAATATTATCGATGAGGCAAGACTAACAACGGCAAGTAAAATTCCCAACCAGTTTCCGGTGGCGATGTTTGATGCCAGGCTATAGCCGATCAAAACAATAAATAAGAATATGGCCGCCGCGTTTACAAATCTCCGGGAGATCATAAGCGTGGTTTTCTATGTGAAGTATGTGGTTTACAAAACAAAGATTCACCGTTCAATAAATTCCATAAAAAAACCTGGAACATGTCCAGGTTGTAATAAATATAGTTAACAAAAAAAATTTAGGGACAATATTTCGAAAAATAGACAATACTTATACAGCATTGCCCTTTGCCTTTTGCTGTTTAGCCCTTTCTCTTAATCGTACATCCCACGCTTCTAGTAGTTTTCACTGCCACGTCTTTGCCAGCCGTCATTTCATTAATGGCTTCTTTTAAATGGTTACGACTTACTGCAGAAGCATCGCGTGAGTTGTCGTCGATTGCACCATGATAAACAAGTTTGGATTCAGCATTGAACAGAAAAACTTCAGGTGTGCGATTAGCTCCGAATGCATCAGCCATTTTTGAATTTTCGTCAACTACATAATGCCAGGAATAACCAAGCTGTTTAGCATAATCTTTCATTTCATCATAAGAATCACCATCGCTGCGCAGAGCTTCATTAGAATTGAGCAGGATAACGCCAACGTTTTTATCCAGTGCATATTTGCTCACCTCAACAGTGCGTGATTCGTAAGCTTTAACAACCGGGCAGGTATTACAACTGAACATGACAAGTAACCCGTTTTTCTTTTTTGCATCAGCAAAACTTACTTCCTTGCCATTGATGTCCTTCATTTTTACATCAGCATTTGGAATGGATGCTCCGATGGGTAATTCAGCAACAGGTTTGAAAGCAAACAAGCTTATTACCGCAACAGACAGAACCGGGAAAAAAAACCTTTTCATGGTAAATATTTTTTGGGTCTCCAAATCTCCTAAAATTTGATCAGATTCTATTGCCACTTGTGTAAACTTTAACCTATCGGCGTCCGAAGGACGCAAGGTTCAGGATACAAGGTCCTAAAGCCTTCAAGGTCCCTGGACCCTTAGATATTGCGCTGAACCTTTCTTGTTGCCTTGAACACTTGAAACTTTCCTGCCCGCCCGGATGAATCCGTTCGGACGGGGACCTCGGACTCTGTATCCTGGCCCTTGCTACGTAGTAGCCGCATGTTGTTCTTTAATTGCCGCAACCTTCGCCATTTGCTCTTTTCGTTCATTGGCAATCCGTTGCAGGGAATGAATGCTCACATTCAATTCGAACCCGATCAGTAAAACAAGTGAATTGACATACAACAGCAACATGAGTATGATCAATGTTCCGAGTGTACCGTAGAGTGTGTTGTAACTGTTGAAATTATTTACATAAATAGAAAACAGGAGGGTGGTAATGAGCATCAGTGTTGTGGACACAATGGCGCCGGGTGTAAAGAACCCCCACTTTTTATGAACAGAGGGCGCATGCCGGTAGATAAATGAATTGATCCAGAAGAACAGCGCAATGATCAAAAGACATCTTGCATTGTGAATGACTTCCCGAACAGCAGGGTCTTCAACTCCCACCCATTTTAGTACGGCTCCCTGGGCAACGAGCAATCCAATACAAAGAAGTACAAGAAAGAAAACCCATAGAGTAAGTCTTAATGAAACCTTCAGTTTACCAAATGCAGTTC
>CAZCKF010000192.1:0-6660 GCA_964499155.1 uncultured Chitinophagaceae bacterium | reverse complement strand
GAATAAACAAAACCGCTGCAATTATTCCTGCCAAATAAATATGGTAGCTGCGAAAGAGTTTTGGATTTGATATCACTACCAAAAAAAATACAAGTACCGCATGGTATTTCGTATACATCATCAGTGCAGCGATGATGCCCAGAAGGATCGTTAATGAAATGGTTTTCTGTTCAATAAATTTTTTATAGGTCAGCAGAAACAAGGCGACCAGGAAAACAAGCGGGACATCAGGAACTGCTGCAAAGCCACTCAGGTGAAGTGCAGCAACGGAAAGTGCCATTCCATAAAACAGCATTGGATTTTTTCTAGTTGTAAGCTGTTCAATTATAAATAATGCTGCCGTGCTTAATAGAGCGGGAAAGAGTCGCACACCAAGTTCATTTTGAAACAATGCATAACCACCCTTGATCAGCATGGCAATCATTGGTGGATGATCGAAATATCCCCATGCCGAAAATCTTGAATACACCCAGTAGTATGCCTCATCATATATCAGTTGAGTGTTGGCAGCCTGAATGAGAGATAAAAGCAACCAGACAGAATAAAAAATTATCCGGTGTGTCCGCATGAAATGCAAATAAACGTTCAATGTTCAATAATCAATGTCCAATGTCCAAAAAAAAAGCTTCAGGTCTCAGGCTTAAAGCACCTGCATTCTTGGTCGTTGAAATATTTAATTATTCCTGATTGGATGAACTACCTAAAATTTATCAGCTACGTTGATTACGTGAGGCGATTTCGATATTATAATTCCATTGCATCTATCACTTTGACAGCCGCTTTGAATCTTTCTCGTTGCATACCTTTAATAATTGTCCATGGGGTTGTTTGATTCACCATGCAATCCAGGTACATCTGGAATAATATTTCTCGTGGACGGGGATCAGGATATTCACGAAGTTCATCCGGTTGCCAGGGTAGGTCGATGTTCATCAAAAAAATATGTTCATACTGGCGTTCAGCAATTTGCTGAAGGATCCATGTATGTGCTTTTTCAAAAACAAATTCGCACCAAACTTTCATAACATACATGTCGGTATCAATGAAAAGGAGTTTACTGTTATCCTGTTCAGCCCAACGGATGTATCGCTCTTCAAGAGCGATCTGCCCCTTTGCAATTTCAAGCAGGTCATTGTAGTTATACGTTCTCCCGATGTTGTGCAAAAATGTGCGTGCATATTCAGGCACCCATAAACAGTTGTAATGCGCGGAGAGTTCCCTGCATAGTGTGCTCTTCCCTGTTGATTCAGGTCCAATCACCACTACTTTTTTCAACCCTTTTTTACTTTCTTCTGCCATTCGATTAACCCCCAGATTGCCATTAAGAGCAAAACTGCATAATAAAAGCTTGTAAATTTCAGGCCTTTAACATAATAAAGTGGAATCGATGCGATGTTTGTTGCAATCCACCAATACCATGACTCCACTTTTTTTCTCGCCATCAGCCACATGCCAGTGTAAGCTGTGGCTGAGGCAAACGCATCAGCCCATGGGATAGCCTCATCTGCAAAAGCTTGTTTCATGTATGAGATCGCAATATATAATGCAACATACATCATTGCAAAAAATGCAAGCTGGTAAACCCATTGCATTTTTGTTGAGTATGTAATTTTCAACACGGGTTTATTTGACACATCTCTTCTCGACCAGATGTACCAGCCATAGAGACTCATTATTGTATAATAAAAATTGACGCTTGCTTCGCCGGGCAAATGAAATTTAAAACTGAGATAGATGTAAATGATTGTGTTAATCAGGCCCGTGGGATAAACAAGAATATGTTCGCGGCGGCTGAACCAGACGCTTACAATGCCGAAGAAAACTGCGATGTATTCGAGGAGCTTGTCGAGTTCCATGTGGTGCAATGTAGTCGTGAAAGGTGAAATGTGAAAAGTGAACTTTAATTTGAAACAGTCTTACTGTTGGGCAAATGCATTTATTTAGGTAATGGTGAATGGTAAATAGTTGAGATTAGTTCAAAACCCCATTACTGAATTGTATAGTTTTGATATTCGAGGTATTTTTTATGGAAAAAATAAAACTTTCAGAAAAATTTAAACTTTTTTCAGATCACTGGAACCCTCGAATTGCTGGTGAATTAAATGGTCAGCAAGTAAAACTGGTAAAATTCCAGGGGCCTTTTGTATGGCATCATCATGAACATGAGGATGAGTTGTTCTATGTTGTGAAAGGCAATTTCGATATGGAGTTCCGGGATAAAACAATCAACATTGCTGAAGGGGAATTCATTATTGTGCCACATGGAGTTGAACATCGACCAAATGCTGCGGAAGAAGTATGTGTTATGTTGTTTGAACCAGCTACTACATTGAATACAGGCAACGTTACAAATGAAAAGACTGTTCGCCATCTCAATGAAATTTAAATCTATAAATTTCCTGAGCAGTGGTTATTGATAATCTTCAATACAAGTAAGGCTAAATCTTAAATCTACATTCTTAAATCTAAAATTAAATGAGGGTTGCAATTCTCGGTGCCGGCATGGTTGGGCGAACAATGGCAGATGACCTGGCTTCAAAATTTGAAGTAACAAGTTTCGATGTAAGCCAGGCAAATTTGGATCAGTTGAACAAAAAGAATTCCGAAGTTCTTACCATGCGTGCTGACCTCAGGCAATATGACAAATATGAGGGTTGGTTGAAAAATTTCGATATAATTGTTACAGCAGTTCCGGGTTTTATGGGATTTGACACCTTGCGTGCGGTGATCAAATGCGGAAAGAATGTTGCCGATATTTCTTTTTTCCCCGAAGATGTTTTGCAACTGGATGACCTTGCAAAAAAAAATAATGTAACCGTCATAACGGATATCGGTGTGGCTCCGGGCATGAGCAATCTTATCCTTGGTCGCTACAATGAAGAAATGCAGGTTGAAACTTTCACCTGTTATGTGGGTGGCCTGCCGCAGGTCCGCAAAAAACCATTTGAATACAAAGCGCCTTTTTCCCCTGTTGATGTGATAGAGGAATACATGCGGCCAGCGCGATTAAAAGAAAATGGGCATATCGTAACCAAACCTGCATTGACTGAAAGAGAATATTTAAGTTTCCCCGATGTAGGTACGTTGGAATCGTTTAATACAGATGGATTGCGCAGCCTGTTATTTACAATGCCGCATATTCCCACCATGCGGGAAAAAACATTGCGTTACCCGGGACATATTGAATTGATCATTGCACTAAAGGAAGCTGGATTTTTTAATGAAGAAAAAATATTGCATGATGGCAAAATGAGTCCACTGGAATTCACTTCAAAGATCTTATTTGACAACTGGAAGCTCAATGTCGATGACGAAGAACTTACTGTAATGCAGGTGATCATCGAAGGAAATAAAAACAGTAAACCCGAGCGGGTTGAATATAACATGCTCGATAAATATGATCGCGCAACAGGCAATTCCTCCATGTCAAGAACAACAGGATTTACTTGCACCGCTGCAGTGAATCTGATTGCTGAAAAATTATTTAGTGAAAAGGGAGTATTTCCTCCTGAATTGGTGGGAAGAGATCAGAGATGCTTTGAGTTTGTGCTAGAGTATTTGAAGCAGAGAGGTGTTAAATGGGAGAAATCCTAAGTCTTCACACAAAGACGCAAAGTGAGCCAAGGCGCAAAAATTTGAAAATTTGACGGTACAGACTTATTATTTGATGAGTCGATATGAATACGTATCGGTTTCCGACCGCTATGTTTATGACACCAAATTTTTAAAGTGCATATGTGGTAAAAAACGACATTTGTACACATTCAAATTCTCACACTAACCTAAAGCATCTCCAACGGGATTGCGAAGCAATCGAGCTTTGCGTCTTTTTTAGAGCTGCGCATAAAACGACTTTCGCATCGAATGTGAAATTTCGATTGTAAACGACAGAAAAAACTTTGCGTGAAATAAATCTACTCGGCTTCCGCAACTACTTCTTTCACCTCAGGTATCATCCGCTTCATCATCCCTTCGATTCCCGCTTTCAACGTGATCATCGATGAGGGACATCCGCTGCAGCTTCCCTGCAACATGAGATTAACGCGACCCTCTTCGTAGCTTTTGAATTGAATGGCACCACCATCCATTTCAACTGCAGGGCGTACATAATTATCGAGGAGTTCTTTAATTCTTTTTACAACATCACTATCGTCAGCATTTGCTTCATTGGAGCTTTGCTGCTTCATTTGTGAAAGCTCTTCTTCATTGATAACAGGCTTTCCTTCTTCGAGGTATTCTTTGAGGAATTGGCGGACTGTTGGAATTACATCGTTCCAGTCTGTATCAGGAGTTTTTGTAAGTGTAACAAAATTGCTTGCTATGAAAACTGCTTTGATGAAAGGAAATCCAAACAATTCCACTGCAAGACCAGATGGTTTGGCAGATTCAACATCAGGGAAGTCAACACTTTTCCCAGGATAGAGAAGCTTGTTAGCAACAAACTTCATTGTCTCAGGGTTCGGAGTCATTTCTGTGTAAATGCTGATTACTGGGTTTCCTGTCTTAATCATAGTTCACTAATTTTCGCTAATTCACGCCAATTTTTACGCTAATAATAGCCATAAATAAAGCACAGTAAAGGTAGGAAAAATGGCTCGAGCCAGTTTACGAATGACGGAAAGCAATTCATAAGAAACTGCTAACAATAAGCGCTGTAAAAACCTTCAAAACAGAGAGAATGATGTACTGGTGAAGGCGGCACGAATATCGAACAATGCACATCGTACATCGTATATCGTACATCCTTAAACGGCTGCCATTAACGACGCGTCATCTTCATACGTCACCATCATAAACCAGCCGAGTGTCAGCAGGTATTCCTGGTGAGGTACGCTATCATACAAATAGACACAACCGCGGTTGCGGCGTGACCACATGTTTGACCTGAAGCTCATAACGGATTTTCCTGTTTCATCAACCCATTCCCACTGGTTCTTCCACATGCTGCGGCAACGGAGCTGGTAAGTTTTTCCGTCGAGTAATACAGCCATGCGGTAATTACAACCGAATTTGATTTCACCAGCATAGAGTTTCTGGTCAGAATCAATCAACAGTTTGTAATTCCAGCCGGAACGATTGATCGTCCATTTGTTTGCCTGGTTTCCGGTAAGGGCGACGCCACCGAAAGGTTTGGGGAATTCCAACCGGATTGGTTCGTTGCCGGTTGAAAATTCATAGATCCTTTTACCACGCTCGGGCATGGACACCGGGATCTGGCGGAGGGCGGATGGTTGTGCTTGCGTAAACATAGCTACGGGTTTGGGTCCTCTAAGATTTAAATAAACAACCGTATTAGCAATAAAGCTGCTTTAGGGATTGAAAAATTTTTATTAAATAAATTCCAATGACCTGGTTGATACCGTTGTCAATTTAACCGAAACACAGCTTTGCCATCAAGAGTATCAATCAGTTAATAAATTAAATACTATTACAACCTGGTATTGTTCAAACAAAAATCATTACATGTATACGATTGTTAAACAGCGTGGAAGTACTTTCTTAGGGGGAATGGGAAAAATACTCATTTAACCGGTAGCTATGAGCTTCGAGCCTTGAGCGCTGCGAGTGGACAAAAGCCTCGGGGATCACCATGATTGTGTTGCAATGACATTTAATTACAAAATGATTTTTGCGCTGGTTGTGAGGTAGAACATTCTCTCACCTTGTTCTGAGAGATCAGGGCGACCTTCAACTTTTATGACGTTTTGTGGAATGATATAGGACGGTGTTGCAGTGAATTGAAATTTTCCTTTTCCAAATATTACAGGTATAGAAAATTCATAGGCAAGCACATTTAATTTTTTCACATTTTCAGTTACCTGTTGATCTGGAAAAAACAAGAAACTGCTTTTCCTAAAATAAGTTTTTGTAAAACGCTGCGTACCTGCGTTAACTGAAAACGCCGGATTAACAGCAAGAATGCTGTTGTTGGAAAATTCTTTTCTGTATAAATGATCAACCCCTGCCATTAAACCAAAGTCTGTCTCTTCACCCTGTTTTACATCTCCTCCTGCTGTTACGTTTAAAATTTTATTCAAAAATGAATAGGAGACTCCTGATTGGATTTTGATTGCAGATTGTACAAGTTGTGAAGTTTCAGGATAAAATGGTTTTGAAACAAATAGATTGAAAAACATTTTATCATTTGTATGTAAATATCCTGCAGTTGCAACGGTCCCTGCATAATTCATTGATTCCATTGCATTGTTTACAAAAATGGGTGCGACATTCACATAAAAGCCTTTTTTAAGCCAGTATTCAACCAGGGGAAAAACGCCACTGCTTTGCAGGCTGCCTGTTCTTCCGTAATAATTCAGGTTGGAATTGTAGTTGATGCTGATTTTGAAAGATGACTTCTGTAAACTGTCTTGTGCATTTGCGAATTGCACAAATAAGATCAAGGCAATTGAAAGAAAGAGTTTCATGGTACGAAAGTTTAAGATAATGTTTCGTCAGTCTGAGAATAACAAAACATTTGTGTTGTTTTTGAAGTGACAAAGTGAAAGGTGAAAAGTGAAAACTCATTGATGCAAATACTTAATTATATGGAGATTTCACTTTTCACTTTTGACTTTTCACCAATAAATTATTCTTTCGACACCTTCGTTTCGGTTTTCAACTCGGTCTTTGATTTTACTTCCACTTTCTTCTCAGTTGCTT
>CAZCKF010000191.1:0-6665 GCA_964499155.1 uncultured Chitinophagaceae bacterium | reverse complement strand
TGGGCTGTATTTTATTGGTACAGGGTGTTCGAAAGATTCCGGTGAATTACGCGAAACAGATTGTTGGTAACCGACAATTTGGAGGTGCGAGACAGTTTCTGCCAATCAAAGTGAACAGTGCCGGTGTAATGCCGATCATCTTTGCCCAGGCGATCATGTTCTTACCAACATTACTTGCATTACCTGCAATTGGAGCAGGAACCGAAATTGCTAATATGTTTTCTGATCCGCAAAACGGCTGGTACATGGCGATTTATGCAGCAGTTGTAATTGGATTTACATTCCTGTACACTGCGCTTATTTTTAATCCCAAGCAGATTGCAGATAACCTGAAGCAGAATAATGGTTTTATTCCAGGAGTAAAACCTGGTCAGCCCACTGCTGATTATATTGGTTCGATCATGGACAAGATCACATTCCCGGGAGCTATATTGCTCGCGTTTGTGGGAATACTTCCAGGCATTGCTCAGCGCCTCGGTGTGACGCAGGGATTTGCAACATTCTTTGGCGGAACTTCGTTATTGATCATGGTGGGTGTTGTTCTTGATACATTGCAACAGATCGAAACGCAATTATTAATGAGGCAATATGATGGATTGATGAAGAGCGGAAGGATCCAGGGTCGTCAAACAGTAACTCAAGCTTCATATTAAACGCCTGAGTAGTTAATATAATTAATTAGCCTGGCAGGTAATGCCAGGTTTTTTTATAAGAATGATCCACATAAAAAACAACGAAGAAATTGAACTGATGCGCAAAAGCGCATTGCTGGTAAGCAAGACTCTTTCTGAAGTGGCAAAGATCCTTCGCCCCGGAATGGATACTCTTACCATTGACCGAATGATCGGAGATTTTATTCGTGATCATGGGGGAGTCCCTTCATTTCTTAACTATCGTGGTTATCCCTTCAACTCATGCATTTCTGTAAATGATGTTGTGGTGCACGGTTTTCCCAATAAGCAACCTTTACAGGATGGAAATATTGTATCCATTGATGTGGGCATTTATATGAATGGATTCCATGGCGATCATGCTTACACTTTTTCCATTGGAGATCCGGGTGAAGAAGTAAGCCGGTTGATCACTGTTACAAAAGAATCCTTGTATAAGGGAATTGAAAAAGCTGTAGCGGGTAACAGGGTAGGTGACATTGCTTTTGCAATCCAGGATCATACAGAGAGAAAGCATGGATATGGCGTGGTACGCGAGCTAGTAGGACATGGACTTGGCAGGAAAATGCACGAAGATCCACAGGTACCTAATTATGGAAAGCGAGGAACGGGTACCAAATTAAAAGAAGGGACTGTACTTGCAATTGAACCCATGATCAATCTTGGCTCACGCGAAGTGTACACTGAAGAAGATGGCTGGACCGTTAGAACACAGGATGGGAAACCATCAGTGCATTTTGAACACAATGTGTGTGTAAGAAAAAACAACGCTGATATACTTTCCGATTATTCAATTATAGAAAAAGCAGAAAAATCAAATACAAATTTGTTTATTGCAGAAACAGCTAATTACACTGTATGAAAAAATTAATGCTATTTCTGCTTGTTGCGATCTCAATTTGCCTGAAGTCAAAATCAGAAGAAATTAAGGGATATATCATTAACAAGACCGGAGATACGCTTCACGGTACTCTTGATATTCCTATGAAAGGAAAATATATCCGCTATGACAGGATCACATTTGACGTGAAGTTTTCACAAAACGGAGAGAAGGCAAAAAAAATGGATCGTGATGACATAAAGGGTTTTGGTTTTGAAGTAAATGGCGACATGGAGCATTTCATCACCTGGGTAGTGAAAAAGAATAAACAGGTTTACCCGATGAATGCTCTGGAAACGATTGATCCGGTTGGAGAATATTTTATTCGCCGTGTACAGGAAGGTGCACTAACAAAGTATGAATTATATCTTGAAGAAGAACAACGTGCTTACCGGAATACGCGTCCGGGCAGTGCTGCACCAACAGCTTCAGATTACCAGTATGCGTTCGATGGTTTTGAAGTGAAGAAATTTATGATCGTACATACGCCGGAAAAGGGATTGATCTACGTACCTTATGCTATCCCACGTAATTGGCTAAAGGATTTTCATGCGGCATTTAAGATGGAACCAGAATTTTTAGAGACAATCGATGAGAAAAAAACTGCCATTGAAGATCTTGTTACCCGGTACAATTCGTGGAAAGAAAACAGGTAATTACTTTCCAGCATTGCAGTGAATAAAAAACTTATTGTAATAGGAGGAGGTGCCGCAGGATTTTTTTGTGCGGTGAATGCTGCAATGAAGAACCCTTCCCTCGAAGTAACACTCGTTGAGAAAACTTCCAAACTTCTTTCAAAAGTAAAAGTATCAGGTGGTGGAAGGTGCAATGTTACCCATGCATGTTTTGACATTGGAGAAATGAGCAGGCGTTATCCCCGTGGTACAAACTTCGTTAAGAGAACCTTTCACCAGTTTTTTACAAATCATACCGTCAACTGGTTTGAAGAAAGAGGAGTTAAATTAAAAACTGAAGAGGACGGAAGAATGTTTCCTGTTTCAGATTCTTCACAAACAATTATTGATTGCCTGATGAAGGAAGCTGCTTCACAGGGAGTAATGATCAAAACAAATACAGAAGTAAAACATATTCTGAAAAAAGAAAATCATTTTGAACTCCAACTCGCGAGTGGTGTGTTAAAAGCAGATTTTATTTGTGTTGCTTGTGGAGGGTTTCCAAAAGCCTCTATGTTTGAATGGTTGCATGATACCGGCCACAGTATTGAAACGCCGGTTCCTTCCCTGTTCACTTTTAACCTGCCGCAACATCCAGTTACTTCTTTGATGGGCATAGCAGTTCCCGATGTCAGGGTAAGAATTAGAACAATCAAACGGGAAGAACGCGGACCCTTGCTAATTACACATTGGGGTTTCAGCGGACCGGCCGTTCTAAAATTAAGTGCATGGGCTGCAAAAGAACTGAATGCATTGCAATACAGTTTCGGTATTTCCATTAACTGGTTTCCTGATTACAATGAAAGTTCGCTTGCAGAACATCTCAATGATGTTCGAAGTATGAATGGTAGCCAGCGTATTCACAGTAAAAATTTTTTTGGATTGCCACACAGGTTGTGGGATTATTTACTGGAAGAATGTGAGATAAAGGAAGATGTGAATTGGGGTGATTTAAAAACAGTGCAGCAACGAAAACTTGCGAAAACCATTTGCAACAATGAATATGATGTGCGTGGAAAAACTACTTACAAAGAAGAATTTGTAACTGCAGGTGGAATTAAACTTTCCGAAGTGGATGCAAATACCATGATGAGTAAAAAGACACCCAATCTTTTTTTTGCAGGTGAGATCCTTGACGTTGATGGAATTACTGGAGGTTACAATTTTCAGCATGCGTGGACAAGCGGGTGGGTTGCTGCGAACGCTATAGCTGCTAAAGCGAGGAATGCATAAATGCCATGTACGATATACGATGTACGATGTACGATGTGCACGGGTCAAAAAATAAAATGTGTCCATTGATTAAGCAACTTTTGTGAGAACTTTCATTGCTTCACCTGTCATCACTAAAAATAAATGGTAATAATAAAATGAAAATGAGGGTTTGAACTAATTATTGCTGTATTAGAACTGTGAATCGTCGTTTTCAAACAAACCACATCGTACATCGTATATCATACATAGTAATCGTGCCTCGTTCATAAATCATTGATCCTGAATAAGCTATATTTCAAATTTCACCTCTTAACTCATACAGATTTCACGTTCAAACCATTATCTTTGCAGCCCCGATAAAAAAGCGGGGTTTTAAATATGTCAGATAATCCCATTGTTAACAATGTAAACGCTGATGTGCAGGAGTCACAAACTGCTTCAAATGGAGCAGGAGAGGCTACAGCGACAAAAAATTCACCTGCGTTTGCGCCCCAAACAGCGCATGACGATTTCGACTGGAGCATTGATAAAAGAAATGTTGCCAGTTACGACAAAGACGAGAAAGAGAAGTACGACAAAGTGTATGAAAACACTTTTGTTTCCATTACAGATGGCGAGTTGATCAAAGGCCTTGTAGTGGGAGTTACCAAAACGGATGTTGTACTCAACATCGGATTTAAAAGTGATGGTCTTGTTTCACTAAATGAATTTCGTGACATTCAGAATTTGAAAGTTGGGGATGAAGTTGAAGTGATGGTGGTTGAAAAAGAAGACCGCCAGGGTCATCTTCATTTGAGTCGTAAGCAGGCGCGTATTACACGTGCATGGGAGCGAATTGTTGAAGTTCACAAAACAGGAGAAGTTATCACGGGAACTGTTACTTCGAAAACCAAGGGTGGATTGATCGTGGATGTGTTCGGCATGGAAACATTCCTTCCAGGTTCACAAATCGATGTAAAACCTGTAACTGATTACGATCAGTTTGTTGGAAAGACAATGGAGTTCAAAGTGGTGAAAGTAAATGAAGCCATTAAGAATGCTGTGGTATCACACAAAGCACTTATTGAAAGTGATATTGAAGCACAACGCGCAGAGATCATTGGTAAATTGGAAAAAGGCCAGGTGCTTGAAGGAACAGTTAAGAACATTACTGATTTCGGAGCATTCATGGACCTGGGTGGTCTTGACGGCTTGTTGTATATCACCGATATCAGTTGGGGCAGGATCAGTCATCCAAGTGAAGTACTTAAGCTCGATCAGAAGATCCGTGTGGTTGTACTTGATTTTGATGATGAGAAAAGAAGGATCAGTCTTGGCTTGAAACAATTGACACCACATCCTTGGGATGTGCTTCCTGAAACAATCGGTGAAGGTCAGGTTGTGAAAGGCCGTGTTGTAAATAGTGAAGATTACGGTGCATTCCTTGACATTATGCCTGGGGTGGAAGGTCTTGGTCACGTGCGTGAAATCACATGGGCTATTACACCAATCAATGCGAAAGAGTTTTTCAAATTGAGTGATGAACACCAGGCAAAAGTTGTGACACTTGATAAAGCAAGTCGCAAGATGAGCTTATCCATCAAGCAACTTTCTCCAGATCCCTGGAATGAAATTGAAAATAAATTCCCTGAAGGAAGCAAGCATAAAGGTCTTGTGAAGAATATCACTCCTTATGGAGTTTTTGTTGAGCTTGCTCCGGGTATTGGTGGAATGATCCACATCAGCGACCTGAGCTGGTTAAAGCGTTTCAATCACCCCAGTGAATACACAAAGGTTGGTGAACATATTGACATTGTTATCCTTGGTATTGATAAGGACAATCGCAAACTTCAGTTAGGACACAAACAACTTGAAGAAGATCCATGGAATACACTCCAGGATACATTTGCGATTGGAACAGTTCATGAAGGCACAGTAATTCGCAAAGATGACAAGGGCGCAATTGTTCAACTATCATACGGACTAGAAGGTTTCGCTCCAAACAGGCATCTTGGAAAAGAAGATGGTAAGACTGTTGGTGCTGATGAGTCTGCTCAATTTATGGTGATTGAATTCGATCGCAATGAAAAAAGAATTGTTTTATCACACGCACGTATCTGGGAACAATCAAAAGCAGATGAAAAAGAAACTGCAAGAAAAGATGCCCGTGTAGAAGCTGAAAAAACAAAGAAAGCCGTGAAGACAATTCAGAATAAAGTTGAGAAGCCAACGCTAGGTGATCTTGGAGCACTTGCGGAAATCAAAGAGAAGTTGAAGCAGGAAGAGAAAGGAACAGACGACGAACAATAAGCAGTTAGATAAATAATTCTACCAAAGTCCCACTTTATGTGGGACTTTTTTTTTCGTGTACACGCTGCTACAGCAAACAATTGAATTTGTTTTAAATCGAGTTTAAATTCTCGTGGCATGGAATTTTAGCAAATAGCTAACAAATGCAGTGAATCCGTAATTGACTGCATAAACCTACCCTCTGAATTTCCGTGCAATAACAACATCGATTAAAAACGAAAAAGGTAAACTGTAGGCGTATGAAAACAACATTACGTATTCTATTTCTGTTGCTGGTTTCAGTAACAGGAATCACAACTTATTCTCAAATTATTTGTCCTCCACAACCTCCTGGAACGGTTCCCACCTTTTGTGGCCCATTTACACAGGTAGCAGGTTCATTCAATGGAAGGTATGACGTAGGAGATGTCTTCCGCTTTCAAAATGTGGTGACTTCTCCATTTCCAATGTATGCGGATGTAAAAATCACTTCAGCAGCCAATGTCAATATTATTACCATTGACAACAATGCTATGTATTGCGAAAGATTGCAGCCTCAGATTAAGGCTAAACTGGTTTGCAACAACAATGGCAATGGCGGCGGCGGCAATGGTGACAATGATGACGACGACGACGACGATAATAACGGCGGCGGTAACGGGGACGATGATGATGACGATGATGATAATGATGACGATAATCATGGCCATTGCGGTGACGACGACTGTAATGACCACGACTGTTCAAATGATGACGATGATTGCGAAGGGGGAAATAAATGTAATGACTCTGATTGTGACAATGATAATGATGACGATTGCGATGATTATGAGTGCAACGACAACAATTGCTCTAATAATGACGATGATTGTGAAGGTGGAAATAAATTTAATGACAACGATTGTGATAATCGTTGCGATGATGATGATGATGATGATGATAATGATGGTGGTCGTG
>CAZCKF010000190.1:0-6715 GCA_964499155.1 uncultured Chitinophagaceae bacterium | reverse complement strand
TATAAGGCATTTTGATGTCTTCTGGATAATTTGTAAAAAAAGCAAACGAAGGAACTGCAGTTGGTAATTGTGTGACATATTTTATTTTGACTGGATGCCCACGTACACTTGGCGCATGATACGCCTCAACTGCTTTCAGCATTTTATCATTAAGCTGAGAAGTGGGCACTTTGCGATGCCTGTTTTCAAATACATCGAGAGCAATTTCTATGGCTTTGAATATTCTCGTTTTTTCTTTTGCAGAAATAAATAATACCGGAACATCAGTAAACGGGGCCAGCCTGTTTTTTAAATCCTTTTCGTAATCTCTTGCAGTATTGGTTTCCTTTTCCATCAGGTCCCATTTATTTACCAGCACAACAATTCCCTTTCCTTTTTTTGCTGCAAGTGAGAAAATATTCAGATCCTGTGCAGTTACTCCTTTTTCAGCATCAAGCAACAACAGACAAACATCCGCTTCGTCCAGTGCTTTGATCGCACGAATCACTGAATAAAATTCGAGGTCTTCATGAACTTTAGCTTTCCTTCGAATACCAGCAGTATCAATTAGGACAAATTCCTTTTGAAACAATTTGTAGTGCGTGTGAATGGTATCACGTGTAGTGCCTGCAATGTCGCTGACAATAGTGCGCTCTGTACCAAGCAATGCATTCAATAAAGAGGATTTCCCAACATTGGGTTGCCCAATGATTGCAAATTTAGGAAGCTTGTTTTCCTCTGTTTCTTCAGACGGTTCATCAATCAATGCAGTGATCTCGTCAAGCAATTCACCAGTACCACTACCTGACATCGACGATATAAAAAAGATCTTGTCAAAACCCAGGCTGTAAAATTCTGTCGCTTCGAGCAGCCTTTCATTGTTGTCTACTTTATTTACGGCAAGAAAAACTGGTTTAGTGCTTCTCCTGAGCAGATCAGCCATTGCATCATCAAGACTGGTAACCCCGGTAGCTGCGTCAACGATAAAGACAATTGCATTGGCCTCTTCAACCGCAATCACTACCTGTTTCCTGATCTCTCTTTCAAATACGTCCTCGCTGTCTGGTACAAATCCACCCGTATCGATAACATTGAACGATTTGCCATTCCAGTCAGCCACACCATACTGTCGGTCGCGGGTAACACCACTTATGTCATCCACAATCGCCTTACGCTGTTCCAGCATCCGGTTGAAAAATGTACTTTTTCCAACATTTGGGCGACCAACAATTGCGACTGTAAAACCTGACATGGCGCGAAATTATGCTGGGGAGGTTACTGTAAGAATTCAAATCCTAAATAAAACACGGATTAACGTGATTTAGCTAGGATTGCACGGAGAAATGAGCAGCAATTTTTTTCATTAGCTACGGGACAAAATCATTTGTAGCCATATTCCTTCAAAAACACTTCATTTTCCCTCCATTTGGGACGTACTTTAACAAACAGTTCCAGGAAGACTTTTTGTTGCAGGAATGCTTCTATGTCCTTACGAGCTTCGGTTCCGATTTTTTTTATCATCTTTCCACCATCCCCGATTATAATTCCTTTTTGCGTTTCGCGCTGAACAATGATATCTGCCCTGATCTTTATCAGCGTTGATTTTTCTTTAAACTCGTGAACCAGAACGGCGGTGTGATATGGTATTTCTTCATCGAACAGGTCAAATACCTTTTCACGAATCATTTCACCAACGAAAAAACGAGTTGGCAGATCGGTGATTTCATCCTCACTGTAAAATGGATCGCCCTCCTTCAAAAAGGGAAGAATCTCGTTTATCAGTTTTTCTTTATCCTTTGGATTAAGTGCTGAAATGGCCACAACCTTTTTGCAATATTTCTTTTCATTATAGAATGCTGTCATTTTTTGAATGCGTTCAGGAGATGCGCGATCGCATTTGTTCAATAAAACCACAGCAGGTACTTTAAGCCGAAGGGTTGAAAAGATAGCATCTGATTCATCGGGTTGCTCATTGACATCAGTGATCAGCAAGGCCAGGTCTGCATCTTCAAGAGAAGAACGAACTGCCTGCATCATTTTTTCATGCAGTTTGTATTTGGGCTCAATAATGCCAGGTGTATCTGATATGATCAATTGATAATCCTTATCTGACAGTATTCCTTTGATCCGATGTCTCGTCGTTTGAACTTTTGGAGACACAATTGCCAGCTTTTCACCCATCAACAGGTTGAGCAGGGTGCTTTTACCAGCATTTGGTTTTCCAAAAATGTTGACGAAACCGACTTTCATGCTGGCAAGTTAAGAGAATGGATTCTCCTGATAAGTCTAAAAAAATTAAAGGGTTTCAATTGAAACCCTTTTGTTGCGAAGGGGAGGATCGAACTCCCGACCTTCGGGTTATGAGCCCGACGAGCTACCGCTGCTCTACTTCGCGATGTGGGGGGCAAATGTAAAGGGAAATATCTCAACCAACAAAATTACCACCAACAAACCAGGAGTTAAATCCTTCATCACTTGCCCCGCAATTATATTAGTCAACAAAATCAAACCATGCGATAATGAACTCCATTCTGCTGATTTTGTAGAAGTAATTGCATTAAAAATTTCAAATACTTCCACATATAAAACGAACTCCACTATACTTATAAAATAAAAGGCCTCAAACGAGACCTTCATATTCGAATAAAGTAATCCTGTAATCCTTCACCAATCCTGTATTCCTATTTAACTCCTTTTAGAGATATTGCTCGCACCACTCGTCTTAATATCCCTGATCACACCATTTCCTTTATAACCAATTCCACTTGCTCCTGATGCACGCGCATTCAATTCACGATTAACAGTAACCCGTACATCACTTGCGCCTGAGGCCTCTACATCACAGTACTCAGTTACAAAGTCATATCCATCAAATTTGCTTGCACCACTTACGTCAATCTTGATCTTATCGCCACGACCGCTCATATCCACATCTGAAGCACCGGATAAATTCACATCAAGTTCCTTTACATCAACAGCACCATTAAAATCGCTTGCACCCGATATATTTAATTTGAGCTTATCCGTTTTAATGCTGCCTTTCACTACAACATCACATGCGCCGCTTATATTGATACCATCAACATCCCTGAAAGAAATGTAAGCTTTCAGTTTCATTTTACCTGCATTGAAATTCTTCCAGAACTTTTTGTCATTTTCTAAATAGATCTTCAAAGTCCCGTTTTCCACTTTAGTAATGATCTTATCCTTGTACTGTTGTTCAGAAGCACTAATGGCAACTGCATCTTCGCTTCCCTGTGTCAGGAAAACATCAAAAGCATTCGACACACTGATTGCCGAGAAGCTTCCGACATTGCGCTTTTCAGCATTTGCATCGTTTACAATATCCTGAGCATTCAATGTTGTACCCAGCAGTACCAGAGAAAGGAAGGACAATAATTTTTTCATGACTATTTATTTACTTACTTTTTTAATTGTTGAACCATTTGATTTTGTCGTAGGCAGGGAAGCATTTCCTTTGAAGTGAATATCACTTCCGCCACTTGCATCCGCTTTGATTTCTTTATTTACAGTGATCGTTACATCTGATCCACCGCTTGCATCGATATTGGCATTTTCTGCAACAAGACCATATCCATTGAAATCACTACCGCCGCTTGCACTGATAACAAGATTCGAAACTTTACCTGAAATTTTTACGTCTGATCCACCACTCTGGTCAACGTCCAGGCTTCCAACATCAACGCTGCCTTCGAAATCAGAACCACCCGAAATATCAAGCTTAAGTTTCGCTGATTTAATTGTACCGTCTACATCAATATCAGATCCGCCAGAACCACCCAATAAATTGAGCGTGCGGTATGATACATATGCCTTCATTTTTTTGGTACCGAAATCCATGCGAACATTTTTCTCTTCCCAATCATACCAGATCTTAAGCACACCATTCTTTACCTCTGTTTTAATTCTGTCTCGGTGTTTGGGATCTGCAGCAGTGACTGCAACAGCTTCGTTTCCTTCCATTAATATTAAATCGATTCCGCTGGAAACTGTCACGCCGGTAAAGCTTCCTACCTCACGTTTTTCGGCATTGGGGTCATTGATCGTTTTTTGCGCAAATACCAGGTTTGCAAGCAGTAATACAGGTAATAAAATGAGTGTTTTTCTCATAAACAGGGGTTTAGACTTCTAGTACGAAGAGAGATACGTAAAAGTTACAGTGAGCCATAAAAATTTCTCTGTTACATTTGCAGGGCCAGCAGGTTGCTGGCCAGTTTCCGGGGTGCTCTTCTTTTGAAGGTGCTGAGATTATACCCGTTGAACCTGATCAGGGTAATGCCTGCGCAGGGAGGAATTCACCTCATTAATTTCCTGTTTAAGCATTCCCTTCATTTAAAACGTTGAAAATGAAGAGATCGCTAATTGTAGCGCTAATTCTGGCTAATTATACGCTAATTGCCCAGGAACAATTGGACTCGAGCAGAGTGTTAGAGCCGGTACAAGTCAGGGCAGTTCGAGCTGCGGACCGGGCGCCATTTACCAAGACCAATATTACACGGGATCACATCCGAAAGCTCAACTTAGGGCAGGACCTGCCCTTCATCCTTGTTAATCAGCCAGGAGTTGTGGTCACATCAGATGCCGGAAATGGAATTGGCTATACGGGCTTGCGCATTAGAGGTTCAGATGCCACAAGGATCAATGTGACGTTGAATGGTATTCCTTACAATGATGCAGAATCACAGGGAAGCTTTTTTGTTGATATGCCCGATGTAGTTTCTTCTGTCAGCAGCATCCAGGTTCAACGCGGTGCAGGAACTTCTTCAAATGGTGCAGGATCATTTGGCGCCTCGATCCACATCAGTACAAATGAAGAAAATGTAAAACCCTATGCTGAATTATCAAACAGTATTGGTTCATTTAATTCACGCAAGCATACGATAAAGGCTGGAACAGGTCTGATTGATAATCATTTCTCCGCAGATGTTCGCTTTTCGAAAATTAAAAGTGATGGGTATATTGAACGTGCATTCAGTGATCTCTCATCTTATTTCTTATCATTTGGATGGCAAAATAAAAAAAGCAGCATCAGGTACAATCATGTGTCAGGAAAAGAAAAAACCTACCAGGCATGGTATGGAGTGCATGAATCGGAATTAAAAGAAAGACGCCGGATCAATCACGCAGGAACTGAAACGATGGGAATACCCTATGCGAATGAAACAGATAATTATTTACAAAAACATCACCAGCTTTTTTTCAAGCACAGTTTTAATAATGCACTGACTTTTTCAACTGGATTGTTTTACACGCCAGGTGAAGGATATTATGAACAATACAAATCGGCACAGGACTATGCATATTACAGATTACCATATCCGTTAATTGGAAGCGATACAATTTTTGCCACCAATCTTGTCAGGCAATTATGGCTTGACAATAAGTTTTACGGAAATATATTTTCGTTTCTTTTTCACAAAAATGCTCACCAGGTTACACTGGGTGGTGCATTGACACAATATGATGGAAACCATTTCGGAAAAGTAATCTGGGCTGAACAGGGACTTACTTCCATTAAGAATTGGTATGATCATGATGCTTTTAAAAAGGATTTCAATATTTATTTTAAACACCTGGCACCCCTTAACCAGCGCATCAATGCTTTCTATGATCTTCAATACAGGAAAGTAAACTATGTGATCAATGGATTTCGAGACAGGCCAGATATTCACACAGAAAACACTTATAATTTCTTTAATCCAAAAATTGGTTTCAGCTATTTCCATAATGGAAATTCTGCATACATTTCTTTCAGTCGTGCTGCAAAGGAACCCAACCGGGATGATTTTGAAACGGCGGTACACCAGCTTCCGAGACCAGAAAAACTCAATGATTTTGAAGCAGGATATTCTCAAAAAAGAAGTAAATATGGTTTTGACATAGCCGCTTATTACATGCGGTATATTGACCAATTGGTACTTACCGGAAAAATTAATGATGTCGGCGCATACACGAGGACCAATATTCCAAAAAGTTATCGTACAGGTATTGAAATCCAGGGGTTGTATTCAGTCAATAAATGGTTGTCCTTCTCAGGAAATACTGCATTCAGTAAAAACAAGATCCAGGATTTTACAGAATTTCTCGATGATTATGATGCAGGTGTTCAGAAAATAATAAAATATGGATCGGCTGACATTTCCTTTTCGCCTTCAGTGGTTTCTACTGCATCATTGAATTTTACATTTGACAATTTTGAATTGCAACTGCCTGCACGATATGTCAGCAGGCAGTACCTGGACAATACATCTAACAAAAACAACAGTCTTGATCCCTACCTTGTACAGGATGTTAGAATGAATTACGCGTACAATAAAATACAACATGTAAAACTCAATGCGTTTTTGCATGTAAATAATGTATTCAATGCGCAGTATGAATCAAATGGTTATTCATATAGTTTCATACACACAGGTCAAAAAGTTTCGGAAAATTATTATTTCCCCATGGCAGGAATCAATTTTATGTTGGGGGTTACAATAAGAGTGGAATAAAAATTATTTAGAAACGAAAAATGTTTCCTCTTTCTAAATATGGAGACAGCTGCTCGCAGCTTGTATTATGCGTCTCGAAGCTGCTGGTAGCTCGAAGCTCAAAACTCGCAGCCCTAAACATCCTTCTCATTTTCCAAACTTCGCCCGGTACTCCAAAATCCCTCCAGCCAGATTTCTTGTATCCTTAAAACCTAACTGTTCAAGAACCATGCAAGCCATCA
>CAZCKF010000189.1:1295-6718 GCA_964499155.1 uncultured Chitinophagaceae bacterium | reverse complement strand
AATGGATCAGGAAATACGTAAATCAGAAGATGTAACGGTTCCCGCATGATTAAATCTGCGTTTAAGTATAAAATAGACTTTCAATTCACGAGGCACTTCTCAGGTATCCACAAAAAAGTAATGAATCTTCGAATAAACCTCTACTATTCACTATTCACCATTCACTATAAACCACTTGAGATCCATGTATAACCTACCATATTTCAAAGAATCCGATTCTGCCGTTATCCACGTCTTCATTAAAGAGCATCCCTTCGCCTTCATCACTGGATGCAATAAGGAGAATAAACCTGTTGCAACACAAATACCTTTATTTCTTGAAGACAGGAATGGTAAGCTTTATTTGTCGGGACATATGATGAAGAATACCGATCATCATAAAGCTTTTATGGACAATGATCATGTGCTTGCTGTTTTTTCCAGTCCACATACCTATGTGAGTGCAACATGGTACAGCAATCCTCACCAGGCATCAACCTGGAATTATATTTCCGTACATGTAAAAGGAAGGATTCATTTCCTGGATGATGAAGCCCTGGTTGGTGTTTTGCGAAAGACAACATTACATTTTGAAAACAATAATCCTAAATCCACAACAGTGTTTGATAATTTGACGGATGAATATAAAAGGCCGTTGATGAAAGCCATTGTTGCATTCGAGGTGGAAGTGTTGGAGATCGAAAATGTATTTAAACTGAGCCAGAATAGGGATGCTGAGAGTTTTGACAACATTATTGAAAAACTGAATGAAAAGGATGAGAGTGCAAGGTATATTGCAAAGCAAATGTCACTTCGTCGTACGCAGTTATATGGCGAAAAATAAATTATACATTTTCCTCTTCGTGTTGCTTGCCGGCACCAGTTGTATTTCCTCAAAAATGAATGTAACAACAATTGAATATCCCAAATTTGACTGGCAGGGACATCGTGGATGTCGCGGTTTAATGCCCGAGAATACAGTTGCTGCCATGAAGCATGCACTTGAACTGGGAGTTACTACGCTGGAAATGGATGTGGTTGTTACACGTGATAAAAAGGTAATTCTTTCCCACGAGCCATGGTTTGGTCATGAAATAACTACAAAACCTGATGGAAGCCACGTGACATCAGCAGATGAAAAAAAACTCAATATTTACCAGATGAACTATGCGGATGTCATGCAGTTTGATGTGGGCATGAAACCCCATCCGCGATTTCCCCAGCAGAAAAAAATTACTGCTATTAAACCCACACTTGAAGAAGTGATTGGTGTTGCGGAAAAAAATACAAATGGTAAAATATTTTACAATATTGAAACCAAATCAACACCTTTTACGGATAATATCTTTCATCCGCAGCCCCAGGAGTTTGTGGACCTGATCATGAAAGTTATCCATGATAAAAAAGTGAGCCAGAGAGTCACCATCCAGTCATTTGATATCCGCACCCTGCAATATTTGCGTGCAAATTATCCGGATGTGAAAAACGCATTACTTGTTGAAGATTTTGACAAACGCACGGTTTCACAGCAACTGGAAAGACTTACTTTTTACCCCACGATTTACAGTCCTCATTATTCACTCGTAACAAATGAAATGATCGCATTTCTTCATGCAATGAATGTCAAAGTAATTCCATGGACAGTTAATGATGAAGCAGAAATAAAACGCCTGAAGGATCTCGGCGTTGATGGGATTATCTCAGATTATCCCGACTTGTTCAAAAAATTTCAATATTGATTTTACCGAATCAACAATTGTTTTTTCAATTTCAAAATTCGAAACTTGTTTTTCTATTAGAAATTAGCGTTAATTCGTTTTAATTCGTGTAATTCGTGTTTAATGATAGACATCCATACGCACATCATGCCCTCCCAAATGCCAGACTGGACCAAAAAGTTTGGCTATGGTGAATTCATTCACCTTGAACATCGCAATTGCGAAGCGTGTATGATCAAAGGAGATAAAATATTTCGTGTCGTTGAGGAAAATTGTTTTAACCCCGTCGTTCGTGTTAATGAAATGGAAGAAACGGGTGTTGCCAGGCAGGTATTGTCAACAATTCCTGTTCTTTTTAATTATTGGGCAAAGCCCGCAGATGCACTTGAAACGTCCCGTTTTTTTAATGATCACATTGCGGAAACAGTTCAACAATTTCCTGGTCAGTTTATCGGGCTTGGTACAGTACCCTTGCAGGATACAGAATTGGCTATTAAAGAAATGATCCGATGCAGGGAAGAATTAAAATTTCCGGGAATTCAGATAGGAAGTAATGTGAACGGGAAAAATTTAAATGACATTTCTCTTTTCCCTTTGTACAATGAAGCGGAAAAAATAGGCTGTGCCATTTTTGTACATCCATGGGAAATGATGGGAGAGCAACAAATGCAGAAATACTGGTTACCCTGGCTTGTTGGAATGCCTGCGGAAACAAGCCGTGCCATTTGTTCAATGATCTTTGGTGGCGTGTTCGATCATTTTCCTAAACTCCGAATTGCATTTGCGCATGGAGGAGGATCTTTTCCATTTACACTGGGTAGAATAGAGCACGGATATAAAGTAAGGCCAGATCTCGTTGCGGTTGACAACAATACAAACCCGTGCGATTACATTGGAAAGTTTTGGGTCGACAGCCTTGTACATGATGAAAAAGCGCTGCGTTACCTGATTGATTTATTTACTTCAAATAAGATCTGTACCGGTAGCGATTATCCATTTCCACTTGGAGAAGAAGAACCTGGAAGATTGTTGAAATCAATTGGATTAGATAAAGAAGATGAGGAAAAAATTTTGGAAAGAAATGCAATGCAATGGTTGGGCTTGTAATAAATTATAATTCAGTTACGAAGCATTGGACATTGGACATTGGATCTTTTATTGGACATTGAACATTTGACATTTCTATGGTGCTTGCATACAATTTCACAGCATCATGGCAGTTGTTTCCCGAAAAAGGTCAGTATGAATTTGGAGAAAGACCAAAGAGTGGCACTTATCGCATTGAATCAATTGGCGATTCCAAAAAGCTGATCATACACCACAACTGGGTTTCAATTGCGAACCAGGCTTTTCATGCAACATATGAAGTGGAAGCAGATGGCCAAATTCACGAATATGCACAACAGGATTTTGCAGACCAGGTACAAGCAATGTTTCCTGATGGCATCAGTTTCGAAATTCATTTTTATAAAAGCGGCAGGGTGATGCTGCATGTCATTCATGAGATCATGCCCAATGGATATCTCAAGGTTACACAACAAGGATTCAGGCCAGATCAAACCTCTTTCACGAATTCTGAATTTTATCACAAGCAATTAAGCGTGCTTCCCTACTCTGCATCTGTGTCAGGTGCAGTGATCAGGCCTAATGAAGAAGGAATGATGAAACATAAGGCTCTAACTGCTATGGAAGAGCAGACGAATATGCAGCTCGACCAGATACGCAAACAGATTGAATTGCTCGCACTGCAGGCACAGGAAATCCAAAAACGAAAGGATCTATCGATGATGATCTATGAAGCAAGACTTTCCTTCAAACCAAATATTGGACAAACCTATTACCTCTATGAAAAAAAGGATGGCACGCATATGCTTTCACTCGTTTCACCAAAAGAATGGGGCGGCAGCGGACCATTTAAAAAGTTTGTTGCGGGAGTGCAGTTGCTGGCGGATCATACATGGCGGGAACTGTAGTTAGGCTTCAGGCTTCATGCATCAGGCTTCAAGCACCTGCAAACTAGAGTCATCGAAGGAATTCAAATAAATTTCGGATAACGAGAAACCAGAAACCAGAAACTTGTTATCAAAGCTTTTCGTCTCTTAATGCTCTCAGCATTTGTCCATAATCCCATTTCCTCGCCAGTGCATTCATTGTTGCAGCAAGTCGTTTTGTTTTTGTTTGATCAGTTTTTGCTGAAGCAATCCATTTTATGAAGTATCCTTTGTGCGATTTTGACAATGTTTCAAAAAATTCCTTTGCATCGGGGTCATCATCCAGGCACTCAATGAAATCTTTTGGTATAGGAATTTCTGATTTATCAATTGCAAGCTGGATATCCAGCATGGCGCCATGACGTTTGCCGGTGCCTTTACGCATGTCTTTATTTATCGCCATGAAATAGTCTCCACTTTTCATAGGCATTAATGCAACGCGCGCAATTTTAAATGAATCTAATTTGCCCTTTACCCTGAAGATTTTTCTGTTTACCGGGTTCAACTGTTTCACAACATCAGCCGGGACAACAACATAGGTCCAGGCGTTTTTATCTGCAGGTTTTTTGAATTGCTCGATTGAGTAACGCTCCATTTTGGCAGTAAAGCGAACCATATCAGGAAATTACAACCAAAATTTATGAAACCATTGACTCCAAAGCTGCTTAAAGAGGCGTAAATTGTAAGGACACAACAATGAAATCACTCGTTACAATACTTTTCTTTTTATCTGCATTTACTGCATCCGCACAAGTGGACGCAGTACAAATGGATAAGGAGTATACCTCAGGTCTTTTTAAAAATGATAACGCACATGTTATCGTACCGGAAAATGACCCGTCTTCTCTGTCTGCATTTAGCCTGTTCAGTTACCTGCAAGGAAAAGTTGCTGGTGTAAGGGTTTTAAATGCCAATACATTTTCTCCATCTATTTTTTACCGCAATGGTAAACCGGATCTTTATCTCAATGAGTTTCGCGTAGATGCAAAAACGCTTGCATCGATCAGCATGAGTGATATTGCAATGATTAAAGTTTTTCGTCCTCCTTTCATGGGAAGCCATGGTGGTGGAATGAATGGTGCAATTGCAGTGTATACGTGGCGTGGTGAGGAAGAAGAAGAAGAGGAGGAGTAAAAGATTCAAGAATCAAGACTCGAGATTCGAGATTCAAGGAATTTACAATTTTCAATGCTCAACGTACATTTTAGCACCCTCAATTCACATAGTACATCGTACATCGCATTGGTAGAATGTCCAATATCCAATGTCCAAAAACTCCATCAATTTAAATTTATTGGAACCTGGATGCATAAACCCCAATCCACATCGTACATCGTATAACGTACATTGATACAATGTCCAATATCCAATGGCCAATGTCCAAAACTCCATCAGTTTAAATTTATTGGAACCTGGATGCATAAACCTCAATCCACATCGTACATTGGTAGAATGTCCAATATCCAATGGCCAATGTCCAAAACTCCATCAGTTTAAATTTATTGGAACCTGGATGCATATACCCCCAATCCACATCGTACATCGTGCATCGTACATTGATACAATGTCCAATATCCAATGTCCAATACCTCCAACAATTTAATTTATTGGAACCTGGATGCATATACCTCAATCCACATCGTACATCGTACATCTTATATCGTACATTGATACAATGTCCAATGTCCAATATCCAATGTCCAATACCTCCAACAATTTAATTTATTGGAACCTG
>CAZCKF010000189.1:0-1195 GCA_964499155.1 uncultured Chitinophagaceae bacterium | reverse complement strand
GATGCATATACCCCCAATCCACATCGTACATCGTACATCGTATATCGTACATTTGCATCTATGTCAAAATGCAATTTTTCAGTCACCTTCTCAGGTTCAGCAGAGGATTTGTATAATAAAGCCAAACAGCAAATGGAAAACTATGGTGGAACGTTTAATGGCGATCTCACACATGGTGATTTTCATGTGAAAGTGATGGGTATGACTGTTTCAGGATCGTACAGGGTAGTCGGGCAACAAATGGAACTGGAAGTAACAGAAAAACCCTTGTTTGTTTCGTGCCGGCAAATGGAAAATTATCTTTCCGCCTATTTACTGGGTAACAAATAATCACCCCTCTTTAATAAATTCTTCGGCTAGGCTTTTAAGTTTTCGATAGGAGGATGTGTGTTCTTTTACAAAACGGTAATCATTATTTGATAACAATTGCATTACCTGAACACGTTGATTTGGATTCTGTTTCCAATAACTTTTTTCAACAGTAAGGACAGCACCCAGTAAATCTCCAGGGTAATAATCACCCGTAGTAAGTATGTCTTTTTGCAAAAATTGAAGTGCGAGAGGCACGAGATATTTTAATCCTATTTGTTGTCCGATCAACATCCTCAACTGTTCAGCATTCAACTTGCCAATCGGGATCTTGCGGTACTCAACACAACGAGTGACCAGATTACTTGGGTAATGGTCTGCAGTCCAGACATCATTTTCCAACTGTTCAATTGATTTATCTGCCTCTTTCATTTTTGACAACTCATCGATGTAAATTACCTTTTACCTGAAAAAGACAAGAGTTTACATGAAAACACTATTAACAATTTTCCTGTGTACGTGTTCCATGATCTTAATTGCCCAGGAATCAAACGGCATTCTTATCAAAAATGGTAAAGTAATCGATGGTACAGGTAATTCATGGTATTACGCAGACGTGTATGTTCAACATGGCAAGATTTCAAGGATTGGAAAAAATCTGTCCGTCAATGCTTCAAATATAATTGATGCAAAAGGACTCATCGTTGCTCCGGGATTCATAGATGTACATGGTCACATTGATCGTGCAGTGATTGATGTACCTGAAGCAAGTAATTATATTTATGATGGTGTTACCACTGTTATTACAGGTAACTGCGGAAGTTCGGCACGGGACATCAACCGTTTTTTTGAAAATGTAGACAGTGCCAAACCTGCTATAAATGTG
>CAZCKF010000188.1:0-6720 GCA_964499155.1 uncultured Chitinophagaceae bacterium | reverse complement strand
CAATCCTGAACCATTACCAGAACATCTCACGCAACTCAGCACCGAAGTGATCAAACAGGGAGCTGATCTCGGCATTGCTGTTGACCCTGATGTGGACAGGTTGTGTTTTGTTTGTGAAGATGGATCGATGTTCGGTGAAGAATATACACTGGTTGCTGTTGCGGATTATATTTTAAGTAAAACACCAGGAAATACAGTCAGCAATATGAGCAGCACACGCGCTCTTCGCGATGTAACAGAATCTCATGGCGGAAAATATTTCCCCTCGGCAGTAGGTGAGGTGAATGTTGTAAACCGCATGAAGGAGGTGAATGCAGTA
The DNA here is from genome assembly GCA_964499155.1 of uncultured Chitinophagaceae bacterium. Classification (GTDB taxonomy): domain Bacteria; phylum Bacteroidota; class Bacteroidia; order Chitinophagales; family Chitinophagaceae; genus CAZCKF01. The sequence continues at coordinate 6,401 of CAZCKF010000188.1, read as the reverse complement.
ATTGGTGGTGAAGGAAATGGCGGGATCATTTTGCCAGATCTCCACTATGGACGTGATGCATTGATCGGGATTGGATTGTTTTTAACACACCTTGCAGAATTCAATAAGGGCGCAAAATCATTGCGAAGAAAGTATCCTGACTATTTTATTTCCAAAAACAAGATTGAACTTGAAAATGGCATCGATGTAAAAAGCATTTTTGAAAAAATAAAAAAGAAATACAAGAGCCATCCAGTCAACACTGAAGACGGTTTAAAAATTGAATTTGATAATGATTGGGTTCATCTCCGCACTTCTAACACCGAACCCATTATCCGCATATATGCAGAGAGCAGTTTTGAAACCACTGCGAATAATATTGCGTTGAGATTGATGCAGGATATAAGGGAGTCGCTGCAACCTGTCAGTTAAATGTCCAATATCCAATAACCCCGCCTTCGCATCGCTACGGACGGGCAAGCAATGTCCAATACTTCGTAGGTACATTTATTCGAAACGATAAGCCTCTCGCTTCGAAGTACAACATCGTACATCTTACATCGTATATCGTACATTGACTAAATTGCGGCTCCAATGAACAGGATTTATCTGGATAACGCGGCCACTACAGCACTTGACAAGGACGTCCTTGAAGCTATGCTGCCTTATATGACCACGCATTTTGGTAATCCATCTTCCATATATTCTTATGGCCGCGAAACAAGATTGGCCATTGAAAATGCGCGTAAGAGCGTGGCTAAAATCCTGAATGCAAATCCGGGTGAAATATTTTTTACAAGTGGTGGAACGGAAAGTAACAACACGGCCATTGCAGCTTCTATACGTGATCTCGGTTGCAGGCACATTATTTCATCTTCAATAGAACATCATGCGGTGCTGCATACCATTGAGCATTATGATCACGAGGATATTATTTCTTCCTGCAACGTAAACCTGTTGCCTGATGGTCATGTTGATCTTGAAAACCTGGAATACCTTCTTTCGATCAGGGAAGAACGCTGTCTTGTTACATTAATGCATGCCAACAACGAAATCGGAAACCTCCTGGATTTGCATGCGGTTGGAAACATTTGCAAAAAATACAATGCAATTTTTCATTCAGATTGTGTGCAAACTGTTGGGCATTATCCCTTAGACCTGCGTAACACACCTGTGCATTTCATTTCAGGTGCAGGACACAAATTTCATGGACCAAAAGGAGTTGGAATTTTATATGTAAATGAAAATGTTCGCATTCGTCCATTCATTTTTGGCGGTGGACAGGAAAGAAACATGCGTGCCGGAACAGAAAATTTGTATGGTATTGTTGGTTTTGCAAAGGCACTTGAACTGGCAACAACAAATCATGAAAAGGATAAAGAATATATTTTAGGATTGAAGCAATTCATGATCAAAAGAATTAAAAAAGAAATTCAGGGTGTCACATTTAATGGAGATTGTGAGGGGCGTTGTTTATATACGGTTCTAAGTGTCTCCCTTCCAAAAACAGAAAAATCGGAAATGATCCTATTCAACCTTGACATCAATAATATCTGCGCTTCAGGTGGCAGTGCATGTACGAGTGGTGCCGACCAGGGTTCGCATGTGATCCGTGCAATCAACAGCAATCCAAATCAGATCACAGTACGATTTTCTTTCAGTAAATTCAATACCAAAGAAGAAATTGATTTTGTGGTTGCGAAGCTCAAAGAATTAATTTAACGTTAGGGGTTTGGAACTGACGCAATCGACCTCAATTTTGACGGAATTGCACTCCATAAATTCATTTTCGTTTCGGATGTTTGTACCAGGATATTCTTCACAATAAAACACCTTTTATGACAACACAGGAAAGAACAGTGATCACTGTTGAATCACAGGTAAATGCACCGGTGCAAAAGGTTTGGGAATCATGGACCAAACCAGAACATATTAAAAATTGGTGTGCTGCAACTGAGGATTGGCACGCTCCTCATGCTGAAAATGATCCGCGTACTGGAGGCAAATTCGTTACACGTATGGAAGCAAAGGACGGAAGTTTCGGATTTGATTTTGGAGGAACCTATGATGAAGTAAGACCAAATGAATACATGGAATACACAATGGGTGATGGCCGTAATGTGAAGGTAAATTTTACTGAGCAAGGAAATACTACAAAGGTTGTTGAATCATTTGATGCTGAAGAAACCAATCCGGTTGATATGCAAAGAGATGGCTGGCAGGCGATATTGGATAATTTTAAGAGGTATACGGAGGGGTTGTAGGGGTGGTGAGTGGTGAGTGGTGAGTGGGCAGTAGGCAGTAGGCAGTGGGCAGTGGGCAGTAAAATTCGAAGAGTCTTAATGAATTTGAAATTGTTGATATGCGAATTTCCATTTTCGAAGAATAGGTGTCTCTAATTAATAAGAACTCTTCGACCTTAAGGAGATCAAAAATCAAAAACCAAAAATCAAAAATTTTCTCTCTGATGAGAAAGTTATCGTTTATCATAATTATTTTCTTTGGAATTTCATGCTCAAAGGAAAATGATGCAGGATATTATCTGAATGCAGAAGCAAACGGTAAGACCTATAAGCTGACTGATATTCTTGAAGCGCGCTGGATATATTCTGACAATTACAGTTTCTTAAGTATAACGGGGAGGGACCCTTCTCAATCTGCATTATTAACCCTTTCATTGGTAGGTACATCCATGAACCAGGTGTACTACGAAGGCGATTATTTGGAAGAAGAAACACCTCTGATAGACCTTGGAATGTTTTTTTCAATTGCTAACCCAGCCGTTGCATCTTATTGTGAGTATTCTGCACAGGGATTAAATCCGCCACGTTCCTCTCCTGAAAAAGCAAGAATACATTTTACAAAAATCAACCAGGGATTTGTGGCAGGCACATTTTCGGGCTTGCTTAGAAATTGCAATAACCTGAATGTTGTGACGGATTCTTTGAGGGTGAGTGGGTCGTTTAGGTTGAGGGTGGTGAGGAATTGAGGGGGAGGGATGTGGTGAGTGGTGAGTGGTGAGTCGTGAGTAGTGAGTGGGCAGTGGGCAGTAAAATTCGAAGAGTCATTATGATTTTGAAATTTCTGTTTTGCGAAATTTTAATTTCAAAAAATAGGGTGTCTCTAATTAATAAGAACTCTTCGACCTTAAGGAGATCCAAAATCAAAAATCCAAAATCAAAAATTCTCTAACAGAGGGGAGTGGTGAGTCGTGAGTAGGCAGTGGGCAGTGGGCAGTAAAATTCGAAGAGTCATTATGATTTTGAAATTTCTGTTTTGCGAAATTTTAATTTCAAAAAATAGGGTGTCTCTAATTAATAAGAACTCTTCGACCTTAAGGAGATCCAAAATCAAAAATCCAAAATCAAAAATTCTCTAACAGAGGGGAGTGGTGAGTGGTGAGTCGTGAGTAGGCAGTGGGCAGTAATATTCGAAGATTCATTATGATTTCGAAATTGTTGTTCTGGGAAATTTTCATTCTGAATTATAGTGTGTTCCAATTATTAAGAACTCTTCGACCTTAAAGAGATCAAAAATCCAAAATCAAAAATCAAAAATTGTCTCCCGTGTGTTATTATAATGGAGTTCGCGTTTCAAAATCAACCCTCATCAAACTTGGTGAGATAGAAAAAGTGTATCCATTCGATTTTGTGCGACCGGTGCAGAGTGGATTTGATTACAGGGAATGGCCAATCATTCGTCCTGCAGAAAACAATGATTGGGAACTGACACTTGCACATTGGGAACTTCTTCCATTCTGGATTCAATCAAGGGCTCAACTTGAAGAGCAGCGAAAAAAAATGACCACGCTGAATGCTACAGCGGAAAAACTTCTTGATAGCAAGCTGTTTCGAAATTCAGCATTGAAACGAAGATGTCTTGTATTATCAACAGGTTTTTATGAATGGAGGCATTATAAACCAGCAGGATCTAAAAAAGACATTGCTTATCCATATCATATCACATTGAAGGGACAGGAATATTTTTTCATGGCGGGTATCTGGCAACCATGGACCGATCAGGAGACAGGAGAAATGCTTGAAACCTTTGCGATAGTTACAACCGAAGCAAATGAATTAATGAGTGAAGTGCATAATAAAAAGAAGCGCATGCCCACGATTTTGCCTGAAAAGGAAGCATGCGAATGGTTGCAAAAGGATTTACCTGAAGAAAGAATTCGACAACTCGCCGCCTTTCAATTTCCAGCGGATAAAATGAATGCTTACACAATTCCGAGAGAATTCAGGGCTATTGAAAATCCAGGTGAGCAGTTTGAGTATGCAGAGTTGCCGGCAATTGGTTCAGATGGGAATGTGATTAGTGGGCAGGGGAGTTTGTTTTGAAGTGGTGAGTGGTGAGTGGTGAGTTGTGAGTGGGAAGTAAATATTCGAAGTGTTTGATAGGTTGGAAATTTTTTCACTGGAGATTAATATATAGTTTCTGTTTTTTCTCCGTGAGATCCCCTCATTCGCATCCTTCGACAGGCAAGCTGGTATAATCCATACAATCCGTGATAACTATTTCAGCAACTCACTCGGCAACTGCTTAAACTCTTTCTTAAATGCGAGCGTAAAATTGCTGAGGTTTGAATAACCAAGTGCATAACCAACATCCTTGATTGAATATCTTCCTGTCAACAACATCAGTTTTGCTTTTTGCATGCGGTTCTTCTGGTAATATTCATATGGAGGTAATCCGTAAACTGCTTTGAATAGTTTTTTCAATTTTGATTCACTCATTGCAGCAGTCCTTGCAAGTTCAGGAATGGTTGGTGGTGGTGTTCCAACATCTTTGATCAGCACACTTTCGATCTTCATCATTTGTTCAATATCGTGACGTGATACGCCGGCAACATGTGGCAATCTTTGCAATTCATCTGATAAACCACTGAAAAACTTTTCAACAAGTCGAAGGATGCGGTTTTGCATGAACAAAAGATTGTTTTGTTCACCATTGAACAATTCTTTGAAAGTTTCTTTTGCTTCCGGATCAATTTTTTTTAACCAGATGCCTGCAGTCTTCATCTCAAGATATTTTTCAAGCACTTTGTCCTTATCAGAAAGTCCGAGAAATTGTTGCATCCATGTTGGGGATAACATAACGCGAAGACTTCTCACAGATGCATCGCGACGCAAAGAATAGGCAAGATCATAAAGAAAACCTGTCAGATATATAGCTGACCTGTCCTCTGACCTTACCAACATTCTGTCTGATTCAATTTGAATGGTGAGTTCACTCAGGTCGGTCACTTCTTCACAGCAAAAAACATAATATTCATGCAAATCTTTTTTTCGTTCCATCACGATATCATGCTGTAATCGAAAATTAGAAAGCATCGCTTCCATATTTCCGGGCAATTCCAGTAATCGCATATACCCTTGTCCGTAATTTTCGGGAAAATGAACGGTATTATCGGTGAAAGGAGCACCGAGAAAATTTGCAAACTCCACAAGGAAGTTGCGGAAAGTTGTGAGTTCGTAACGCAGGGAGATCATGAACACTTCCCTCCTCAGTATAAGTTACAGGTATTTCAGCGGATTTCTGCGGGCTGCAAGCATATACCGTTTTATATTCATCCAGAAAGCCATCACCATATAAACGACAATCGGTGATCCCATGGTTAGAAATGAAATATAAATGAACCAGGTCCGGATCTTTGAAGTGGCAATTCCCATTCTTTCACCAATCGCAGTACAAACGCCAAAGGCCTGCCATTCAATAAAGTTCTTCAACTTGTTCATATTGCTAATTTAGATTTTTTTTCGGCGTTAGGAAAGCGTTTTCATCCCCAGTTTAGGCTGTTTTCGCTTAACTTTGCAACCTGTTTTAAAGCACGAATCCTGACATTTTTTCGGGATTTTAGAAATATTAAATCATACGAAATGGTTTTTGACCTGGAATTAATTAAACAGGAATATGCTGAACTCCCTTCCAAAATAAAGGCGGCCCGTGAACTGATCGGCAAACCTCTGACACTAACAGAAAAAATTTTATACTCCCATCTTTTTGCACCGTTGAGCCGGTCTTATGAGAGAGGAAAAGATTATGTGGATTTTGCTCCGGATCGTGTTGCCATGCAGGATGCAACTGCGCAAATGGCATTGTTGCAATTCAGCACCTGTGGCCGTTCCAAAGTTGCAGTTCCTTCCACTGTGCATTGCGATCACCTGATACAGGCAAAAATCGGTGCGGTGAAAGATCTTGCAACAGCTATTGAAAACAATAAAGAGGTCTACGAATTTTTAAGTTCCATTTCAAATAAATACGGAATCGGTTTCTGGAAACCAGGTGCGGGAATTATCCACCAGGTTGTTCTTGAAAATTATGCGTTTCCGGGTGGTATGATGATCGGTACCGATTCACACACGCCAAATGCCGGTGGTCTTGGTATGATTGCAATTGGTGTGGGTGGGGCCGATGCC
>CAZCKF010000187.1:0-6757 GCA_964499155.1 uncultured Chitinophagaceae bacterium | reverse complement strand
CCTAGCATAATCTCCCAAATCCGTGTTTTATTTATAGACTCTGGCTATTATTTTTGTCGCAAAACAAGCCTATCATCATGAAACTTAGAATCATCACCCTGCTCGCAGGGGTTTTAGTAGTTGCGGCGGCATTCACTAGCAAGCCGGAAGCAACAGGTACACTTTACATTTATCGCACAGGTCAATTCGCAGGAGCTGCGGCTAACTGGTCAATCTGGGTTGACGGAGAAAAAGTTTGCAAGCTTAGTAACAACAAGTACATCATGACAAACGTAACACCTGGCAAACACACGGTGTCTGCGAAGATCGGTGGCGTTGGTCTGATGAAAAAAGAAACCGAAGTTGAGATCGAAGTAGAAGGCGGAAGCAGTTATTATGTTGCATGCAACATCAAGCAGAGCATTACACGTGCACGTCTTGAAATGATTGAAGTAACAAAGGGCACAGCAGCGAAGCAGATGGAGAAGATGGAGCTGGATGGCTGCCAGGATAAAGAGTAAAACAGAAATGTCCAATATCCAATACCCAATACCCAAAAGCAACTAACGAGCCTTGGACATTGGATATTGGACATTGGATATTTTATTGAGTCTCGTTGACGCGAGGCTTTTTTATTTTTGTACCATGTCACAGGCAGGGAAATATATCATCATTACAGGGATCTGTATTATCATCATCGGAGTGATCGTATACTTTTTTCACGATAAGCTCAGATGGATTGGAAGATTACCGGGAGATATTCGCGTAGAAAGAGAGAATTTCCGGTTTTATTTTCCCATCACTACGATGATCCTGTTCAGTGTAGTGGCGTCGTTAATAATTTGGTTGATTAGAAAGATTGGTTAGTTCTTAAACCATATTCGTCTTCCAAAAATTTCCATTTGATTGATCACTGAATACAAATCCTTCGATTTTATATAAGAACCGATAACATGATCTCCAGCGCCGGGAACGGCTACCGATTGTTTTAAAGCTGCCGGTGTGTTTACCTGTTCAAACATTCTTTTCATGGCAGAAACTTTTACAACACCATCCTGGTTGTCCTCGTCTTTATAATAATACAGCAACAACAATGGTTGTGTAATTTTTCTGAAGGTGGTTTCCTTCATTGTTTTTTCCAGCAACTCCTGTAATTGAACCACTGCCTCTGCCCTGTATTTGTGGTGCCAGTATTTTTTATACTGCGCTGATGTATCCTTTGCATATATATATTTTCCGCGCACCATCCTGGCAATCTGAAGTCCCCAGGGATTATTCAAAGCCCATGCAGCACCATCATTGATCTCGATATTGGGAGATAAAAGAATTAACCCTGCGACTTCCGGAAATTCAGCAGCAAGTTTAAGTGCGAGTGTTCCGCCTGTTGATGTTCCAACCAGGATTACTTTTCTTCCAATTTTTTTACCAATAGCAAATGCACGTTTGGCTGACTCCCATAATTTCTCAGCAGTCAAGTGCATCATCGGTTCATCAGCAATGACCCCATGGTCATCCAGCCTTGACAAAAAAAGATTACAACCAAATTTTCTCGCGAACTGCACATGAACCGGATCACCCTCTTCCTGGCTTGCAGTAAAACCATGCAAGTAAACAATTGAGTAGTCAGTAATATTTTTTGATGAGTCATTCCAGAGAATGCGCGCATAATTATCCGGTTTTAACGCCACTTCATTTTCTTTCGCGGCGATATGTGTTTCAAGTTCCAGGGATGCAGAAGGAAGTTGTGGTAAATCATTATTGAATTTTGGAGACTCAGGCTTGGGACCAACCAGGTAGATGAGAATTAAGACAATTAGAAGAAGCGCTATTACCTTGAGGAACTTCATGAGGTGGGGGTTGTGCTATAGTAAAAGTGAATGGTGAATAGTCAATAGTTGAGTTTAGATCGGACAGGGTTTACCGAATAGATCTCTCTGACTGACGATCAATCCGAATAGAATTTTGAACTGTTCGGTCAAAAGACAGCCGAATTTAAAAAACCCCTTCCATCTTACCTCAACTATTGACTATTCACCATTACGAAATGTATAGCTGTACAACTCGGAAAGCGTCTTCGATCTTAGCTTCACCTTTCACTTTTCACCATTGACAAGCTCAATAGTGGGATAAGCCCGCTCCCATGTTAAACTTACATCTAACGGTTTGCCTCCCCGGTTTAAAACCGTACCTTCGCGCCTCGTTTGCATCGGCACGACCTTTATGAACGCTAACAGTATGGAAATTAGGAACATAGCAATTATTGCACACGTTGACCATGGAAAAACAACCCTTGTAGACAAGATCCTGCAAGTGACAAAAGTATTTCGCGACAACCAGGATGCCGGCGAACTGATCATGGACAGCAATGATCTTGAAAAAGAACGTGGGATTACAATCTTCAGTAAGAACGCAGCCGTTGTTTACAAGGATGTAAAGATTAATGTGATTGATACACCCGGTCACGCCGATTTCGGTGGTGAGGTGGAGAGGGTTTTGAAAATGGCGGATGGTGTGTTGCTGCTCGTTGATGCTTTTGAAGGTCCAATGCCGCAAACCCGTTTTGTTCTCCAGAAAGCTTTACAACTCAACCTGCATCCTATAGTTGTTATCAATAAAGTTGATAAACCAAATTGCCGTCCTGATGAAGTGCACGATGCAGTATTCGAATTATTCTTCAATCTTGATGCGACTGAAGAACAATTGAATTTTCCAACATATTATGGATCCGGAAAAAATGGATGGTTTAATGATTCGCTTGAACAAAGTGCGGACATTACGCCATTGATGGATGGAATATTGAAACATGTTCCACCGCCAAAAGTTTCTGAAGGCACATTGCAATTGCAGATCACATCACTCGACTATTCATCCTTCCTTGGCCGAATTGCGATTGGTAAAGTAACACGCGGTTCCATCAAAGAGAACCAGCAGATCGGTATGGTGCAGACAGATGGTTCGGTGAAAAAAACTCGCGTGAAGGAATTGTATGTGTTTGAGGGAATGGGGAAGAAAAAAGTAACTGAAGTTTTATCCGGTGACCTGTGTGCCGTGGTGGGACTTGAAGATTTCAATATTGGTGATACAATCGCTGATGCAGAAAATCCCGAAGCATTGCCAGTGATCAGTGTGGATGAGCCAACAATGAGCATGCTGTTCAGCATCAACAATTCTCCCTTCTTTGGAAAAGATGGAAAGTTTGTAACATCACGTCACCTGCGCGACAGGTTGATGAAGGAAACTGAAAGAAATCTTGCTCTTCGTGTTGAAGACACGGAAACAGGCGATGCATTTCTCGTATACGGAAGAGGAATTCTTCATTTGGGAATTCTCATTGAAACGATGCGTCGTGAAGGATATGAATTAACGGTGGGCCAACCGCAGGTACTTGTAAAACAAGTGAACGGAACGAAATCAGAACCATATGAAATTCTAGTTGTGGATGTTCCGCAGGAATATGCCAGCAAGGTGATAGACATGGTAACGAGAAGAAAGGGTGAATTGCATGTAATGGAAACAAAAGGTGAAATGCAACACCTCGAATTTGAAATTCCATCTCGCGGATTGATTGGTCTTCGTACACAAATGCTTACAAATACTGCAGGTGAAGCCGTAATGACTCATCGTTTTGCTGAATACAAACCTTGGAAGGGGCAAATCCCTGGCCGAAACAATGGTGTTTTAATTGCGAAAGATGCAGGTGCAACCACAGGATATTCTCTCGATAAACTCCAGGATCGCGGATTCTTTTTTGTCGATCCGGGTGAAGAAGTATACCGCGGGATGATCATTGGAGAAAACAACAAACCTGGCGATCTCGTCGTAAATGCAAACGAAGGAAAGAAACTCACCAACATGCGTGCAAGCGGAAGTGATGCTGCAACCAGCATTGCTCCAAAGCGATTGATGACACTCGAAGAGTGCATGGAATACATCCAGCATGATGAATGCATTGAAGTAACGCCCAAGAGTATTCGGATGAGGAAGACGATATTGGACGAGGAGGAGAGGAAGAAGCAGCAGAAGCGGATGTCGGCTGAAGCACTTTAAATTTCTGTTTCACGCAAAGACGCAAAGTGAGCAAAGACGCCAATGATTTACTTCCATTTTCGAAATGTAATCAGTCTTATTCTGTGGTATCATTTTCAGAAAGAGAAACAGAAAGAGGAAGAGGTTATCGATAAAATAAACGACTCACAAATAATCAGACACGTATCTGTGTAATCCGTCTTAATCCGTGTAATAGGAAATCAGGATTGGTTAAGTATTATAGGATTTACGATAAAATAAACGACTCAGAATCATCAGACAAGTATCTGTGTAATCTGTCTTAAACAGTGTTATCATTTCAGAAAGAGAAACAGAAAGAGGAAGAGGTTATCGATAAAATAAACGACTCACAATTCATCAGACACGTATCCGTGTAATCCGTCTTAATCCGTGTAATCATTCGTGTTATCGAAATATTAGTTTGTGCGTCTCCCCATTCACCCTCACAAAATACATTCCCACTGGAAGTTTCTTGATGGTGTAGGAAGTGCCATTTGAAATAGCAGTCAGAATTGTTTTTCCTGCTGCATCATTGACCATGATTGAGGAGAGAGTAGTAATTCCTGTGATCGTTACTTCGCCGGCAGAAGGATTGGGAATTAGCCGGACATTTATTCCATTGATCATCACCCTGCGTTCTGCAGAATAATATTTTCTTCCATTTTCCATATAGGAGATCCTGTAATGATTGGCTCCTTTCGATGGATTGTAATCGGTATATGTAAAACTCAAATCAGGATTTCCATTCGTTGTTGCAATCGCAATCCAATTATTCCCTTGTTTCTTTTCCACTGTTACAGGACCAGCATAATCGCTGAGCTTCCATGATAGAACACTGTTCTGATTTTTTTCCTCAGCGTTGAAATATAAAATTGTAATGGGAAGAAGGTTGTAACAATCAGAAGCAGGACCGAGTGATGCACGATATGCATAACTGGTAATTACACTTCCATTACTACCCGGACTTGACCAAACCGGTGCATTGCATGCTGGGTCGTTATTGATTGTAAGTCCAGCCGGACCACCTGAAACATTTGTAATCACTCCCGCAGGAACTGCAGTGTTAAAATGAATCACACCACCACTCCCACCACCTCCGGAACCATAACATCTTTGCGCATTTGTACCATTATCTACCTGACCACCAGTACCGCCACTGGCATTCACAGTGAATCCGCTGTTGACTGTCGTGATATCAAGAATAATTGATCCGCCAGCACCACCTCCTCCAGCACCATCAGAAAGAATATTACCACCATTCTGACCAATGGAGGAAATGGAAAATCCATTGCCCGCAATGGTCGTTGCTTCAATGAAAACAATTCCCCCTCCATCACCGCCCCAACCAAATGTTGAAGTATTATTATTGGAGTGCCCTGCACCTCCGCCACCACCAAAAAATATTTTTTTACCTCCATGACTCCTCAATGGTTTTCCACCTCTACCCTGGTTTGAACCAAGACATCCTGTGGAACTGTAATTTCCTCCACTAATTCCACCAGCTGAAAGATTGGCACCACCGCCACCACCATTGTTGTGATTATTTCCACCACCACCTCCATTCGCAGGTGCCCCTCTGCCGCCGCTGTATGTTGCACTGAAATCATAAACACTTTCTCCCTTGAATGCACCGTTTTGCGGGTTCAAATTATTTGCATTGTAAAACCACTGGGTTGCAGTTGGAAAACATGTTCCCGAGCTAAGCCTGTATTCACCTCCTTTAAATCCTGCAGAATCTGCATTGATGTTTGCATTCAAAACCAGATCTTCCTCAACGCTGATTGCAACCACACCACCTGTCCCTGTTGCATTGTTCCATGGTGCTGCACGCAATGTTCCGGTAACCGTTGCATTGTAGTACACAGGAATTCCAACCAGTTGCACTTTGTTTGCAACATCATATGTATTCAATAAATCAAAAAAGAAAAAAACTGAATCATCTACAATGTTGCAGATCGTTACCAATTCATAATTGCCTGCACCATTGAGAGAAGTTGTATCACCGAAAGTTGCACCGTTTGTAAGATCAACAGTTGCACCCTTCATTTGAATGAGCATCGCTTTCTGGTATTGTACAAGCCCTGTTGTATTTGCTACGCGCACACATGCTTTCGAATACACCATATTCGTAACCTGGTGATACGTATTAACAACACCACTAATATTACTTGTTTGTGTAAATGCATGGCCGCCAATGAGCAGGAATAGGTACATCAGGCCAATCTTCTTCAGGATCGTGGATAGTCCGGTGGCTTTCATCAGGGGGTTAAAATAATAAGAATTTTCTCTTATTTATAGCTATTTGAGGCAAATCAAGGACTTAAATCTGTGACTGGCCTAACTTTGCATCATGAAGCGGAAAATGTGGCGGTATATAGTTATTCTCATTGTATGCGGGCTCTTCAGTTCGAATGCTTCCCAGGCCCAATGTTCAATATGTACAAAGACTGCTCAACAAATGGGTGAGAAACCTGCAAAGGGATTGAATGCTGGTATATTATATCTCGCTTTCGCGCCGCTTGCCATTGGCGCTTATATCGGTATGAAATGGTGGAAGAACAATCGCGATACTAATTAAATGGATCTTCTTCGGAAGCGTTCCAATAATTCCGACAATTCTCCAGTATAATCTGACGGATATTTTTCTTTAAAAAGCACAAATGCTTTTCTACCCAATTCTTCCCATGAGTTTTGTTGCATCCATGCATTATTCAAAATTTTATTGATCGTA
>CAZCKF010000186.1:947-6759 GCA_964499155.1 uncultured Chitinophagaceae bacterium | reverse complement strand
TATACCAGGTTACTGGAGTGCAGAGTTGGTTGAAAGACAAATGAAAAAAATAAAATAATGTTCAAATTTCTTTCTGCGCACAAGCATAGTTACTATATCATGGTATTACTATGTACAGATTAATTTCTGCACCATTTTTATTAATACTATTGTTGTATGCAGAACTGGGTGTTTTTAAATGGTTACTGGCGATCAGTTTTTTTACCGATTCCATTGACGGATTTTTAGCGCGGAAATTTAGAATTCAAAACTCTTTTGGCGCTAAACTGGATTCAATTGCAGATGATTTAACTGTGTTGGCAGGCTTGGCGGGGTTGATTATGTATCATTCAGATTTTCTATCTAATCACCTGGAAGTTTTATTCATACTCGCGATTTTATTTTTATTTCAGATCGGTTTGTCGATGGCAAAATTCCGAAAATCAACAAGCTATCATACCTACCTGGCAAAAATCGCAGCCATATTCCAGGGTATTTTTTTGATAATTACTTTTTTTACGGATGCGCCCTCTGTGTATTTATATTATGCTGCCGCCATCATTACGATGCTGGATCTGGCAGAGGAGATAATTATAACTTTCCTATTGCGCTCCTGGCAAAATGATGTTAAGGGAATTTATTGGGTATTACGCAATGGAAAAAATCAATATAAACCCTGACGAATGTCATGGATGGCTAAAAGAAAATGGCCTTTCTTTATTTTAAATGACAATCATGAAACCGGATATAAATGTAGCCACAGAATTCTGTGTCCATTTAAATGCATTACCAGAGGGGAAATCAATATTGACATCTAATGAGGTAGATGACAGTATTTATGTATCAAAGCCTGCAGTTTTTGGGGGCACAAACAGGTGCTGGACACCAGAACATTTATTTTTGTCTTCAGTAAATAGCTGCTTTGTTGTTACGCTTCAACATTTTTGCACAAAAAGAAAATTGCTCCTTTCATACTGTAATTGCGTTGTAAAGGGGAAAATGAAATTTACTGATGGGTATTACAGGTTCTGTGAAATTGAAATCTCACCTGTTATTACAATCCCATCAGAAAGTGACCGCGACGCATTGCTAAAGGTTATTGAGGTAACAAAGAATGCATGTATCATTTCTCATGCATTAGCAACAAAAATTGAATTGAAATACAATATTTCAATTCTTGTCGGTAGTAAGAAAAAAAGTTCTTTGATGGAAATTGGAGGGAATTAATACATTCCCTGCTTTCTCATCTTTTGGTTGGTGATTTACTACGTTACCTAATTTAACCAGTTGGATCTGCCTCGAATAACTTTAAATGGATTGCTGTAATTCTCCTAGATAAAAATAATCCCGAAGTTGTAATAACCAGCTTTGGATACCTAAATTAGAAATAAAAACAACCAACAACACCAGTTGATAAAAGCCAGGTTTCTTGCTTATGAAGAAATACCTGGTTCAAATGCTTCCGGCTGCCTTTTTAAGTCTTACAATTTGCCATATCAAAAAAGCGAGGACTGACCATACAGCCAGAAAAGTAAACCCACTCATGAATAATAACCAGTAAGGTGATTTGTCGGCAGTTGCCCATAAACTGCGTCCCATCTGGTTAACTGGAACAATTGTCTTGCCCCAAGGGATAGTTTTTTCAATTAACAGATTGCCGAATAATTCATTGTCATCAACTTTCACTGCAACAACAATATTGTTGTCAGGGGACAGTGTGGGCAGGCTATCCTTTATGAAATCAGCAATTACCTGCCCTGTTGAATCGGTGGTATATGTTTCTTCATCGCCAATTGGTAGTAGGCTTCCAAGTCTTTTAACCCCCACAGTCATTTCAACCTCCGGTGCAGGAACCCATTCTCCACTTTCGTATGATGTTACCTTTATCGCTAACGCTTTTACACCTTCACCATTTCGTGTTGTATCAATTGTAACCATTGTTTTGGTCATTTCAATTTCACTTGTAATCTCCGCATGATTTTTTTCTTCTTTCCAAACCCCAATGAATTTATAGTTTTTGGAAGAGTCCCAGGCCTGTTTTGCAGCAGGGGGTATTACAAGTTTTGCTACACCTTTCAAATTTGTTTTTACTTCTCCCAATAAACCTTCCTGAGTTGGTTCGTTCAGGTATAGACTTACAATAGCATTTTGCGCAGGTTGAATTTTTTTTCCTGATTTCTGCGCAGTGGTTACCGTTAAATATGGTATCCTGTTATTTAAAGAATGATATTTTACCGTTAACAGGAATTCAGTTTCTTCCTGTGAGTATCCCTTAAGAGCAATGCTTAATAACATCACTATAATGAAGTATTTACTTTTCATGATGTTCGTTTTGTTCGTTGATGGTTTCCTGTATTGGGACGATGGGGAATATTCTTGCAAAAAATGTAATGATCAGTAAGGCGCCGGCCAACGATCCAAAAGCAATTGCCCATTCCTCCCAACTGGGGAAATAATGAAAGTGTTTTGCGGGCGCATCTGTCATTGGTAAAAATGGATGCAACAGGGTGGGGGTTACAATAAGGTATCTTTTAAACCATGCACCAACCACTACAAGCGTGCACGCGATGAACATCGGTAATGGTTTTCGTCCTGATTTAAATAACATAATTATGATCGGGATCACCATGCCTGCTGCTATTGCAAACCAAAACATCACAGCAAATTCACCTGTAAAAAGATTTGTCAGGTGTGCCTGCTCAGGCTTTTTCATTTTAAAAGCAGGGATGAGGTATTCATTGATATTGAAATAGACATAAAGCAATCCGAGAAGAACCACAATCCTTCCCATTTTTTCAAAATGAAGTTCTGTGATGTACTGTTCGAGTTTGTATACTTTCCTGAAAACATACATTGCCACAACAACACCACCTGCTCCGACCAAAAAAGCACCGGAAATAAAATACGCTCCAAAATTTGTACTGTCCCATCCCGGGCGATATGTTGTAGCAAACAACCAGGATGTAACTGTGTGAATGCAGAATGCTACAGGTATGATTGTAATGCAAAGGATGTTGATCGCACGGTCACTTATTTTGTATTGTTTTTCGGAACCCTTCCAGAATGATCCAAGGAATTTGTAAGTTTTTCTGAAGATCGACGGTGTTTTACCATGAGCATTCAGCATGATCTTTAAGTCGGGCAACAACGGAAAATAAAGAAGCAAAAGGCTGATAAATAAATAGGTGGTAATAACGATAACATCCCACAGAATTGGAGACTGAATGCGACCATATATAAACAGATTGAACAGCCGCTCGGGTCTTCCCATATCCACGATAATGATCAGTGATGCAAACACGATTGCTGAAACAGCAATTATTTCCGCAATCCGGGTGAGCGGTGTTGCCCATTTAACATTTGCAAGCCGCAGTATTGCTGTGATTAAAGAACCAACGAGGCTGATGGCAACAAAAAAAACAAAATTTGAAATATAAATGCCCCAGGATACGTAATCACCGAGGTTAGTTACTATCAAACCATTGCTCAATTGCCTGTAATACGCATAGCCTCCAATTGCACAGATCAAAATCAGAATTGCTGTCCATATGAATCCTCTGCGACCGAATGGCTGGGGCAATAAATCCTGCGTAATTTTTTCTGTTGAAACCGGGATAGATTTCACGTTGATGAATTTTTATTTTTTTTCTTCTGTAGTTGTTTCCAGGCCGGATTCATAAGGGAAATTCCTGTTTGCTGCAGGCAGGTAATACACACGAGGTTTTGTTCCGAGGTCTTCCATCAAACGGTAACCTGCCTTGTCTTTGATTAACTGGCTGAATTGAAATGTTTCAGTTCCATTTGTAACAGAATCTTCATTTAAATCACCAAAAAAGAATACACCGTTTGGACAAGCTGTTACACAATGTGGTAGCTCACCTTTTCTTGCCATATCAGGACAGAAATCACATTTCCCCACTGTACCCAATTTTTGCGGCATGCTCGTTTCAGCATCATATGGTTTATGGCAAGTTGCTTCAGGCAAGATCGGTTTTTCCCAATTAAATACACGTGTTGAATAGGGACAGGCTGCCATACAAAACCTGCAACCAATGCATCTGTTGCTGTCAATCAATACGATTCCATCCTGTCTTTTAAATGTGGCATCAACCGGGCATACTTTCACGCATGGTGGTTCGTCGCAATGCATGCAGGTGGTGGGTTGCCAGTAAGGTGCAGTATGTTCTGCATCTTTCATGGAATGCAGTTTGATCCAATTCTGTCCAGGGTGGATCTGGTGACAATGATTGCAGGCTTCCTGGCACTTCTTCAAATTTTTACAACGCGAAAGATCAATGACCATTACAAAACTTTTACCAGCAATTCCTTTTCGGGCTTCTGAATCAGAAACAGGAGGTAATTCCGGTACAGGTTTCAGAAACGCTTTATCAACTTCGATGATCTCTCCATCAACTGACAGAAGTTTAACCATTTCACCAGAGGCCTTTACATCATTTTCCGTTACTTCAAAAGGGTTCTTATTACTGCATCCGACAGCCAATCCGGATAACAAACCCATTGCAATGAATTCTTTTCGTGAAGTTTTCTTGTTCATTTGCATTACATTTTTTGGGGATCGGTTTTTATCCAGGTATGAATTCCTTCATCGGATATTTTACTCTTTTTCACTGGAAGTTTCGTGATATCAATTTCAACAAGCTTCCCATCCTGTGTGAGCATTTTTGTGGTGGAAGAAGTTGATGGCTTGTTTTTTCTAAAAAAATGAAACAGGGATGGAATTGCAACAACTGCTGAAATTCCTGCTGTCCATTTTAAAAAATGTTTACGATCAACTGCTTTGTCTTTTTTCATCGTGATTTGCATTGAAAAGAAAAAATACACTGGATAAACAGTGAAAAAGAAAACCTTGATCAGCCGGGGATATGATAGATATCAAGAAAAAGCCGGTTAAACAACCGGCTCTATTTTACTTTTTGAAAGACCGCATATAATTTACTGCAGACCAGATTTCCTCTGTATCAGGAATTTTCTTCTTGAAAGATGGCATATCATCGCGTCCTTCTGTTGTTTTGTAGAACAACGCGCCATCTGTTTGTTTCTGGAAGTCTGCTTTTGTAAAATCTCCGGGAGAGGTTTTCAGTTGAGCTGCTTTTGATCCATCGCCTTTGCCGGATTTACCGTGACAGGATTGACAATGCTTTGCCCAAACTGCCTTGCCGGCATTTAATGATTCGGCATCACCTTTAAGCGGATTAGCCATCTTATTGTATTTATCCGGAACAACCCATGGATCCTGCATCACGGTAAATCCATAACTGGTAACCAGGATAAAAGCGACTACTACAAATATTTTATTTTTCATTTTTCTGTTTTTTATTGTTAATAAGACCACAGCCGTGTGATGTTAAATCCAATCAGGTATTGCTTGAATTTATCTTTCATCCTTACTCCCGGATCATTTTGATTAAACATATTATTCATTTGCGGAGTGATGTAATAATAATTTCCGAGGAAGAATTGGAAAGCATGCGCACTCGTAGCTACTTCAATTCCAAATGCAATATTTGGATTTGGGTTGCGTGAAATATGTTTGGTAATAGGCTGATCATAGTTCACAACAATCGACATTGCGTCGGTCACTTTATATCTTCCCAGGAAAGTCACTGCAAAATGGGTGTGTTTCATTTCTCCAACAACAGAACTAACACTACTATCAGCTCCACTCATATCTTTCACTACTGTTGTTTTATAGACCCCATTTACCACATTTATGTGTGAGTGACTGGGTGCAACCTGCACAGACAGTTTATCATTGATCTTTCTTGCGATGAGTAACTGGTTAAAATAACTTAGCCTGTCAGAAAAATACCTG
>CAZCKF010000186.1:0-937 GCA_964499155.1 uncultured Chitinophagaceae bacterium | reverse complement strand
AAAGCTTACACTCACCGGATATTTTCCAGGTGTTTGTTTGAGTATTGCATATTTCGCATACGCTTCCCACATCATATTTTCTTTTGTAAGTGAAGCGCCAATCATCAGGTCTTTGCGAATAGTATAGCTAAACCCAAGCCGGATGTTTGATGGAGCGAAAAAACCATAGAAATCTTTGTACCTGTTTTTCATTGTTCCAAAACGGTGCATAATATCCATTTCGAAAGTTTTGGGAGCTGGAACCAGGATGGTCTGATTATCGATAAGCCAGATGCTTTCAAATGTATTTTTTACGGGCTTTTTCTTCGCAACAGGAGTTTGCTCTTCTAAAGTTTCTGTGGCAGTTGAATCTTCCTGTGCTGACAGAAGAAGTGAGACAAACAATCCGGTGCACAACAACACGACAACTGGTAATCTTCGGTATGTGATCGATTTCATCTGAATTGTTTTTAAGTTAGTTATTGGGTGCGCCGTTACGAATCCAGTCCAGAATTTTTTGCTTCTCCGCTGCTGTGAGCGTACCTCCAACCGGCATGCTGTTTTCCTTTACACTGAGGTACAGTGGACTATTGGCAGGCACAAGAACGTTTACATATCCACCGCTCATAAGCGCATTAAATGCTTTGTCTTCAGTCAGTGCAGGTTTTTTTGTTGGAACTGCATCATGGCATCCAGCGGAGTTACAGCTCTTGTTCAGGATCGGGATAATGTCGCCACTGAAGCTAACCTGTTGAGGAGGACCATTTGGATCTGCACCTGGATGAATAATATCCTTGTAACACCCTGCAATGCTGATGCATACAATTGCAGCCAGGCAGGTAATTAGTTTTGAAAGTTTCATAAAACTTTTTTTCAGGTTAAGATTTTTTGAACTGTGCATTACATTTCACACCGATCTTGTCAGCGATACTGGTAGACACGATCCCGAAATCTGTTT
>CAZCKF010000185.1:0-6786 GCA_964499155.1 uncultured Chitinophagaceae bacterium | reverse complement strand
TGTCACCTGTTGGTGCATTCGGATTGAATTCAAATGGCGCGACAGCAAAATTGTACATAAAGCTGTCGTATCGAATTCGCTTCGTGACGGTGTTTAACCAGAACGGAAATACGCGGTAAATGACGTTGAAGGAATCAGTATTTGGTTTATTGATCCAGATCAGCATTCCATTGATGTAATCCACCCGGTAATCGTCTGCTGTAATGCTGTCGGTAAAAAAAGTGCCCGGAACAATGCTCAGCGTATCGAGTCTTACGCTGTCGGCCTCAACAGCCAATCGCTTGTTTCTCAGGTTTGACTGCTGTGGCTTGGGGAGTGCGGGTTGCGCCATCCCTTCGAGGGACAGGAAAACAAGGACCATGCATATCAAACTCGCAACCTTCAAATCAATGTTTTTCAGGGATTAGCGTAAAATTCGACCTTTTATTGCTGTAAAGCTAGAGGGACTCATTATTTCCGGCAAAAAGCACGAAATTTACAGGCCGCCAGGTTAAAAACAGGAGATACCGGATTGCTGCTATGTACTTGAGAAAACTGTCCACCATTTTTTTATTGATATTGCTGACCCATTGCGCTGATGCGCAATTGCACAACATTTGGTATTTCGGCCAGCAGGCTGGACTCAATTTCAACCCATCTTCAGGTCAGATTCCCACGGTTTTAAACGACCATGCGATGATTGCAGATGAAGGCTGCGCATCCATTTGCGATTCGGATGGAAACATTCTTTTCTATACCAACGGAAGAAAGATTTACAACAAGAGTCATGTGGTGATGGACAATGGTGATGGCCTCCTGGGCCACAATTCATCCTTCCAGGCTGCGCAAATCGTTCCGATGCCGAACAGTGACAGCATCTATTATGTTTTCACGAGTGATGCCTATGAAAATGATTTTCAAAATGGATATCGTTATCATATTGTTGACATGTCGCTGAACAATGGTCTCGGCAGAGTGATCACGAAAAATGTTTTGTTATCAGCACCCTCAACAGAACGATTA
This sequence comes from uncultured Chitinophagaceae bacterium, assembly GCA_964499155.1. GTDB lineage: Bacteria > Bacteroidota > Bacteroidia > Chitinophagales > Chitinophagaceae > CAZCKF01. The sequence goes on along the minus strand of CAZCKF010000185.1, from coordinate 5,784 downwards.
ATTGCAGCTCGACATGCAAACGGAATTGATGTGTGGGTGATCACGAATGATTTGGAAAGCAATGTGTTTCGCGCATGGCAGGTTTCCTGTACCGGCATTTCACCAACACCTGTCGTTTCCACTGTCGGTGAATTATTGAATACACATGATTATGCTGGACTGGGTGCCATGAAAGTAAGTCCTGATGGAAAGCAATTGTGCCAGACGCATTTTCCCGAAACAGATGGATTGATCACCAATAATTTTTTCCAGGTATTTGATTTTGATAACAACACAGGGAGGTTGACCAATCCGAGAAAAATATCCATGCCTAATACTTATTACTATGCATGTGAATTTTCTCCTGACTCAAGATTCCTTTACGTATCCAAAATATTTGAAACAACGATCGACCAGTACGAAGCTTATCATCCTGATGCTGCTTCAATTGCTGCATCAAAAGTTTCCATCCCTGCCATGCAGGGAATCTGGGGCATGCAGATCGGTCCGGATAAAAAAATATATGCAACGCGTTCAACACAATTCCTAAGTGTGATCGAAGAGCCGAATGTAAAAGGGATCGGAGCCAACTTCGTTGGCGACAAGATCAATCTTCTTGGCCGTTATGCATCATTGAATTTACCTGCAGCCATCAATGACCAGTACAGCGTGATCGATGGATTTACTTTTTCTGTTGTTGATGCCTGCAATGCGATTGTACAATTCAATGGATCTACAAGCATCAGCGGTCCCGTGATCTGGGAATGGGATTTTGGAGATGGCACCACTTCATCACTGCAAAATCCTTCTCATACATTTCCTGAAGCAAATCTTTTATACACTGTTACGTTGAAGATCCGGTCTCCCGGTGCATGCGGTTTTGTTGAGCGATCAGAAAAAGTTTCTCCCGGTGGAGTAATCGCCGATGCGCGATTTACCGCAACAACGGTCTGTGATTCAGGCTATGTGCGATTCACCAACGAGTCGATCTATTTTCCTGCCAATGCCGTCCAGTTTTTATGGACGTTTGGTGATAATACCTCGTCGAATGATTTTGCTCCACTGCATGTTTATCCATCTTCCGGCATTTACACGGTGAAACTGAAACTCATTACACAAAACGGTTGTCTCGATGATTCTCTATCGACCACCATTTTTCTCGAACAAATGGACATCCAGGCAACACCTGATCAAACCATCGACATGGGACAAAGCATTCAACTTGATGTAACCGGTGGTGGCGATTTCTTTTCATGGGATCCTCCGGTATACCTGAACAATTCAAACATTAAAAACCCGGTGGCGAAACCAATTGATGATATCGTTTATGTGGTAACAGCCACTAATGCGTCTGGTTGTGTTGATACAGATACTGTCCGTATCAAAGTCATTCCGATCGAGGGTGTTTTTGTTCCCACTGCATTCACGCCGAATGGTGATGGAAAGAATGATGTGCTCAAACCATTGATGGGACCTCAGTACACCCTGCTCGATTTCTCGGTGTACAACCGCTGGGGCCAGCTCGTTTTTACTACCAAACAAATTGGAGCCGGTTGGGATGGAAAGATCGGAGGGGCGGTGCAGATGACAAATGCTTTCGTGTGGAAGGTATCGGTTAAGGACAGGCAAGGGAATGTGACGGAGAGAAGTGGTACGACGACGTTGATCAGATGATTTATTTCACGCAAAGACGCAAAGGGAGCAAACATTTCTTTTCGACTTTTCATTACTTTTTCATCAGACTTTATTATTGCAATTTCATTCTCGCCACGACGCAACGAGCGTATTACTGATTCGAACTTTTACTCTATTCGATAGAGTAATACGCCCGTTGCGTCGTCAAAAACTTCGAACAACAGCCACTTTCAATCGCTGCGCCGTTGCGTGAAATCGAAGTAAAACGAACTTCAAATAAAAAGTTTAGCGACTTTGCACACTTTGCGTCTTTGCATGAAGCCTTCGCCCCTATTCCGTGATCCCCTCCAACGCCAGCACAAACGCATAATTCAACGCCACATCTTTCAAATAATCAAACCTTCCAGAAGCTCCACCATGCCCGAAATCCATATTCGTTTTCAGCAGCAACAAATTCTTATCCGTCTTCTTCTCTCTCAGCTTCGCCACCCACTTCGCTGGTTCGAAATATTGTACCTGTGAATCATGCAGACCTGTTGTTACCAATAAATTTGGATAAGCCTTTGCTTCTACGTTATCGTATGGAGAATAGGTCATCATGTAATCATAATGTTCCTTGTTCTTTGGATTGCCCCACTCATCCCACTCATTTGATGTCAAAGGAATTGTTTCATCGAGCATTGTTGTGATCACATCCACAAATGGAACTGCAGCAATGACACCCTTCCACAAATCAGGACGCATATTCACGATGGCACCCATCAACAATCCACCAGCGCTTCCGCCGATAGCATAGAGGTGTTCCTTGCTCGTATATTTTTCCTGGATTAAATGTTCTGCAACAGCAATGAAATCAGTGAAAGTGTTTTTCTTCTTCATCATCTTTCCATCCTCGTACCACTGTCTTCCCATTTCCTGACCGCCGCGTGTGTGTGCAAGGGCAACTGCGAAACCGCGATTCAGCAGGCTAAGTGCATCCCGTGAGAATGTTGGCTCAGTGCTGTAACCATATGAGCCGTATCCTCGCATGAGCACGGGTCCATTACCATCCTTTTTAAATCCTTTTTTATATACGATCGTAACAGGAACTTTTACTCCATCCGAAGCAGTTGCAAAAAATCTTTCCGTCTGGTATTGTGAAGGATCATAACCGCCAACGATTTCCTGCATTTTCTTCAGGGTCTTTTTCTTCGTTGCCATGTTGTAATCGTACGTTGATGCAGGCGTGGTCAGTGATGTATAATAATACCGTATCGAATCAGCATTGTATTCATAATTCGCAGTCGGGTAAGCCAGATAGGCCTGTTCACCGAAATCAAGATAATGTTCTGATTTGTTTTTCAAATCCTGAACACGAAGGTGGAGCAATGCATCCTTTCTTTCGGTCACTACCAGGTAATCGCGGAATGGTTCAAATTCTTCAACCAGCACATTCGCACGGTGAGGTATTACATCCTTCCATGCAGTTGATGCCGTGTTGTTCAAAGGTGTTTCAACGATACGGAAATTTTTCGCTTCATGATTCGTGCGGACAAGGAATCTCTCACCCTGGTCGTTGATGCTGTAAAGCACTTCCTTCATGCGCGGCTGGAACACTTTGAATGGTGCATCAGGTGTTGCTGCATCCACATAACGTACTTCTGTGCTGAGTGTATTTTGTGAATAGATCACCAGGAAGCGTCTTGATTTTGTATTATCGATCCAGATGTAATTCGTATTGTCATTTTCCTGGTAAACAAGTTTGTCTGGTGTTGTACTACCAATTTTATGCTGGTAAATTTTTTCTGTCAGCAACGTTACAGGGTTATTCACCACGTAGAAAAATGTTTTGCTGTCTGCTGCCCATGTACCATAACCACCAGTGCGTTCAATTCTTTCAGGGAGTATCTCACCAGTTTCCAGGTTTTTAACATACAGTACATATTGTCTTCTCGAAACAGTATCCACACCGAACACCATGTATTTATTATCCGGGCTTACATTGTAGCCAGATGCAGAATAATACGGATGCCCCTCAGCCATATCATTCACATTCAGGATCACCTCTTCCGCAGCATCCATCGATCCCTTTTTACGGCAACTGATATAATATTGTTTGCCCTCTTCGAAGCGTGTGTAATAATAATAACCATTGTTCCAGTACGGCACTGATTCATCTTTTTCCTTGATACGTGCTTTCATTTCATTGAAAAGCTTTGTCTGCAATTCCTTCGTACCCGACATCATCGTATCCGTGTATGCATTTTCAGCTTTCAGGTAATCCACCACCGCGGTACTGTCAGGCCCTTTTTTGAAATAATCATTCATCCAGTAATAATCATCCACCCGCTCAACACCATGCAGTGTTGTTTTGTATGGCTTTTTTAATGGAGTTGGCGGCGTTACCTGTTCAGGCCAGGAGTACGATGCTACTTTAGGTCCCTGGTCGGAGCAGGAAAAAAATATAGAGGCTGAGAATAGAATTAGGAGGAAACGAGTCATAAAATGGTTTTGTGGTGGAGAAGATAGGAAAAAAGGCAAATGGTATGGAAAAAGATTGATTGATGGTTATAATCTAAAAATCTACAATCGAAAAACTATAATTTGATTGGCTTGACTTATGGACAAATCGCCTCACACACTTCCGTAAACGTACATGAACCAAATCCCTCCTTGTCCATTTGATTCACCATGTCGAGCACGCGTGTTTTGCGTACCAGTTCACCTTAGGTGAATAATGACAGATTTTGAAAGTCAACAATAAAAAGCAATACCTTAAGAATATGAAATTTCTACTGCTTTTAACAGGATGCTTGTTTGCTGGCAAGGCTATTTGTCAAACTGAATCTCGGCCATTATTCATCAAAAACGTAAACATCATAGACGGAACTGGAACAAAAATTCAAAAGAAAAAATCAGTATTGCTGAAAGAAAATACTATATCAGAAATTGAAAAGGCGAATACTGAACCTCCTTTGAATGCCCGAGTCATTGATTTAAAAGGAAAATATTTGTTGCCTGGCTTTATCGATGCACATGTTCATTTTTATGCACAGGATTCGGTGGATGCAGCGGTCAGGAGTGGTGTAACGACTGTCCGCAATATGGGGAGCAATAATTTATTCGATGTACAACTGTCAAAGGATCATAAGGCTGGAAAGCAAATGGTCCCGGAAGTATTTGCTTCGGGATATGCGATCAGGCCGGATATGCCTGCTGCTTTTTATATTTTATTTCCTGAGCTGAACGACACCAAACCTTTAATACGAGGAACTGAAAACGTGCGTCGTGTTGTTCGTGCAATGGTCGCAAAGGGAGTTACACTCATTAAAATATTTGCAACTGAACGAGCCGGCATTCCGGATATGGATCCGCGAAAAAGAACATGGACTGACGAAGAATTGTCAGCGATTGTTGATGAAGCGAGGCTGCACGGAATTTTTATTGCCGCACATGCACATGGAGATGAGGGGGCCTATGCTGCAGTTGTTGCCGGGGCACGTTCGATCGAGCACGGTACCTTTTTAACTGACAGAACATTGTTGGAAATGAAATCGAGAAACACATTTCTCGTCCCGACATTTTGCTACTGGGAACAGGAAGCGCTACGCGAGAGCAATATGAAGAATCCGGTTTTGAAAGAAAGAATTAACACCTATCCTACCCGGCTTACTGAAGTCCTATCCCGCGCAAACAAGATCGGTGTAAAGATTGCAGCAGGAACAGATACCCGTTATTCCGTTCCGGGATTAACTCTCGCAGATGAAGCAATAAAAATGCAAAGCGCCGGCCTTTCACCAATGGAAGTCATTAAAACAATGACTTCCCAGACAGCAGCATGCTTGGGAATTGAGAACAGGACGGGTTCAATAAAAAAAGGTCTTGAAGCCGACCTGGTTATTCTTGATGAAAACCCGCTGAAAAATCTGGTAGGTCTTCAAAGTATTTTTATGGTGATAAACAATGGTAAAATTGTTTACCAGAGAAAATAAAAATCGATTTCATATTGGAAAGAGAAATTTCAATTGCAGCATTCAATATTGAGCACATGCCCGCAATCGCCACCCTCATTACTGAACTGGGATATCCATCTCACCTTTCTCAAATTCAATCGCGCCTTGCCAAAATCATTTCTCACCCTGATTTCAATACACTGGTCGCTGAAAGTGATAACAAAATTGTCGGCATGAT
>CAZCKF010000184.1:0-6793 GCA_964499155.1 uncultured Chitinophagaceae bacterium | reverse complement strand
AATAAGAATATTGATTGTGTCAGCCCCTTATTTAAAACACACAATTAAAAAGAGATAATCCCGGATAACCATTTTTATTTTATACAATCAGTCATCAATTACCTATTATGCTTTGTCTGTTGCCGATTGCCTGTTGCTCATTGCATATTTCCGTAATTTCAACACATGCCACTTTTCATCGAACAGGCCGCATGGAAAAGATTAAAGCGCAACAAGGGCGCTGTGATCGGGCTGGTCGTGATTGGACTTACGGTGCTGCTGGCAATTTTTTCTTATTTCATTGCGCCTGATCATTCTCCATTTGCCAATCGCATCATCCTGGAAATTGGTGGACAGAAACCCGGTTATCAATCTAAATTTCTATTGGTAAAAAAAACAACTCCTGTTGAGAAGCCTGGATTTTTTAAAAGATTGCTTGATGGAAAAGATGACCCATACCTCTATGTGCCCATTGTTTCATCAACTACAAATGGCGATAGTGTGATTGTTGAAAAATTTATTGATGATAATTTATCGGAGAAACAATCACACCATATTTCTCAGCTTGCACCCAAACCCGTCATTACCAGAAAATTTGCATTGGGTACGGATAAATATGGCCGCGATATTTTAAGCAGGTTAATTGTTGGAACCAGGGTGAGTCTTGGTGTGGGATTGATCACGGTAATTATTTCACTCACGATCGGAATTTTATTTGGTGCACTTGCCGGATATTTCGGGGGCAAGACTGATGAACTCATCATGTGGTTCATCAATATCATCTGGAGTATACCAACGCTTTTACTTGTTTTTGCAATAACACTTTTACTGGGCAAAGGCTTCTGGCAAATATTTATCGCAGTCGGACTCACCATGTGGGTAAGTGTTGCAAGACTTGTACGCGGCCAGGTGCTTGGCGTACGTGAACTTGAATACATTGAAGCCACGCGTGCGCTTGGTTATTCACATTTCCGAACCATAACAAAACATATTTTACCCAATATCATGGGCCCTGTAATGGTGATCGCTGCTTCCAATTTTGCATCAGCAATAATCATCGAAGCAGGCCTGAGTTTTCTTGGCGTTGGTGTTCAGCCACCGCGTCCAAGCTGGGGACTGATGATAAAGGAAAATTACAATTTCGTCATTACACAAAATCCAATGCTCGCATTAGCACCAGGATTTGCGATAATGATTTTGGTGCTTGCGTTTAATATGTTGGGGAACGGGTTAAGAGACGCGTTGCATGTTAGAGCCCGGCTATGATTGTTTCACGCAAAGGCGCAAAGTGAGCAAGTGGTATTTGAAAATTTGAAAATTTGACGGGATAGCTTGACTGATTTCGTTTGTCTTTAAATGAAACTTTATGTGGAGGGGAATGAAAATTTTAGATAGCTATTACAAGGTATTTCTTCTTCGCATTGAATGATTAATAATTTATTTCAACATCTACCGTCAAATTTTCAAATCTTCAAATCTTCTATTTTAGTTTCCTCAGTGCTATTAGGATCCCTACGCTCAAAAAGAAAATGCTGCCTACTTTATCCGTCTCAATCAAATCACTCAGGAAATTCACGACCAACACGATAACTATTACACCACTGATTGCCATTGCTGACCACATGCTAAACCGATCGGTTGAATTCCGTATTATTTTTTCAGCATAACGAATCATCATGAACACAAGAGCAAGGAAAATAATGAGTCCGGGGTAACCTTGCTCTACCAATACCAACAGAAAATAATTGTGCACCGTTGATTTGTCGGTATTTGCACTTACCCACGTTTTAAAAGCAGGAACCATAAATGGTTTGTACTCGCTGTAAAATGTACTTGGTCCGTAACCAATTACTGGTTTTTCTTTTATCATATGACCGGCTGCAACCCACCTGTTAAAACGTTCGGCGGTAGACAGATCCTCCAGTTGGTATGTTGCGGTTAAATGTTCCCGAAAGTCGGTGTGAAAAATGGTGGTTTTGTAATTGTGAGCGAATCGCATATAATTTTCTTCATGAACTAACCAGGCAGCAAACGTGAAACTTATTGCAACAAAAATTAAAAATACATACGACAACAACCGCTTTGAAGCCAGCCACATGGCAGGAAGTGACAGTACTGCAGCAATCCATGCTCCCCTTGAATAAGAAAAATATATGGCGATGGACAGGAATAAGAAAAGAATTAGTACTAAACTTTTAGAATAAAAATTTTTACTCAATGTGAATGCGGCCAATAGAATTGGAACACAGCAACAAATGATAGCAGAATAATTAACGTGGTTGCGAAAAAATGGATACACAGCTTCATTCACATCACGGAACGTAAATGCAAATTGGGAATGTTTAAAGAAGATAAGAAGTGTAACGATCAGTACAGCCGTTGTAAAAACAACCGCAAGCGCTTTTACATGTGCTTTTGTTTTTATGAAGAATACCGGTATTAAAACAAATGCAGCTATATACCATCCCTTCGCCAATAAAAATTTAAACGAAAGCAATGGATGTGTTGAAACAATTGAAGTGAGGATCATCCAGGCAAAATGTATTGCCAGGAAAAATATTAAAGGGTGATAAAGTTTTTGATGTAAGCGAATACGGCCAGAAGCAATTGACAACAGGAATAAAAAACTGCAAAGCAACATCAGTGGTTCATCAGGCAGATCTGTTCCAAGTTGAGGATTTACAAGGTATTCAATGGAAAATGGTACAGTAAAAACCAATATGCAGAATAGAAGAAACAGTTGCTGATACCCCAACCACGCAATCATAACCCCAAATGGAATTGCAAGCAATAATAATTCGCCTGTATAGAACGCCGCAGAGGCAATAATTAAAAAGAAAAAAGAAAGGAGAAAATACAACCTGTATGGAAGCAATGCATTCACTGCAAATTTTTTCGTTTCTCCAAAACAACAGCCAATAACAACCCAAAAAGAAATCCAGCCAATGCACCCAATAGAATATACCTGATCTTATGCTGGTGAGCTGGCCAGAGTGGTGGTTTTGCAGTCTCTGTAATGAAGATCGGTTCTGTGTTCATCCGTTTCAGTGTTTCAAATTCGCCGATCAATTCCTCCAGTCTCGTCTTTTGCTTCAACAACCCATCTCGTGGATAAAGATTTTGCAAGTACGTTCCTGAATCATCTGCCTGTGACAGAAAAAGTTTAAAATTTACGCTGTCAAGTTGATTAACAAGGCTAGCCAAAACAATTTCGTTGTTCTTTTGTTGCATCCTTCGGTATAAACCTGAAAGGTTACTAATGATCCCATTGGCGAGGTTGGCTGCAATATTGCGATCCTTGTCATTCACTTTTACTTTTAATTCTCCATACTCACTTTTGTAAATGCGGGAACGAGATTTCAATTTCACAACAGCTTTATATTCTCCTTCCGGATCGTTGTCATATTTATAGTGAGCAATCAGGTTGTACGATGCAACCAGGGGGAAATATATGGTATCCAGCTTTGCGGTGCCAACCATCATGTCAAGATCATCAGGTGTTCCTATGTTAGGATACAATACTTGCAAATTTTCAGAGAATATCCGGTTACGATCATCGTTAACCGGCGTTGCAGGTAAGGCCGTTGCAGTTGCTTCAAACATTTTGGGTTTAGCAAAAACGATGATGGCTGCAATAACTGCGGTGGTGATTGTCAGCGCAAGTATTTGTTTCCACCAGCGCAACAATAATTCAATTGGATCGGGCATGTATTTAATTGATGACACGTACGTCGCGGACAAAACTTTCTTCAAGTGAGATCAGCGTTTCGGTTCTCTCTATTCCTTTGATCTTTTGCAACTGGTCGTGCAATACTGAACGCAGTTGAGTTATGTCCTTGCATACGACTTCTGCAAACATACTGTAGTTGCCTGTTGTATAATTGAGCCGCACGATCTCCGGCACTTTTCTTAGCTCCTTTTCCACTGCATCATACATTGAACTTTTTTCAAGGTAAATTCCAATGAAGGCAATTACATCATAACCGAGTTGCTTTACATCGACATTGAGTTTCGTACCTTTCACCACTCCGGCTTCCTGTAGTTTTTTGATACGAACGTGGATCGTTCCCCCGGAAACAAACAAAAGTTTCCCAAGATCAGCATATGAGATCTGTGCATTTTCCATCATATGCCTGATGATCTGGAGATCCAGTTTATCAAGATTCAATTTAGAACTCATTTTTACAGTTGATTTTATACAGAATCTAACGAATACCGCAAATGTTTGGATATTTTCTATAATTTCAAAATATTCTTTAGAGAATTTGGAATGAAAATGGGGTTTGGCCTAAATTTGCTTTAGTTCTTTATCACGGATTGAAAGGATTAAACTAGGATTACACAGATAATACAGATGTTGAGCCTATTGGCTTTCATCCGTGAAATCTTAGCTTAATCAATATAAATCCGTGTTTTACTGTGGGGTGATGAAACCTTAGGCAGACATGCCCTCTTGTCTCGGGGGTGGGGATCACAGGAAAAACGAAAAGTAGAGCCGACGTTACTCAGGTAAGGCCGACCAGGGTTGACCACTAATTCTTTGCTTTTTAGCTAACTGCCCCGTGGAGGTTCGAGTCCTCCCCCTACAGCTTGAACAATTAGCGCTAATTAGCCATAATTAGCGTGAATTAGCGTATGTAGTTTTTCGTCATGTGATAGCCTCTTGTGGTTAAATACTATAAGAGGTTTTTTTATTTATATATCGAGCTTGGTCGAATATTGAATTAAAGTTTTTTCCAGATATGATCGCCTAATGCATCGTTTCTGTAATACATATCCAAATCTAAAAAATTCTTACAGGCACGTACTCTATAAAAAACCTGTCTAATGCCAGTATCAAAGTTGTAAAAAACTAAAACCGGATCAGTATCGTCTATAAAGCCTGTTAGATCACCCTCAGGCTGTATCCTGTATCTGGACATAGATTCAGGCCGATTATTAATAAAAAGCTTTATCGTATCGCCAGAAAAATTCATAAACTTTTCAGTACCTGTATTTAACGGAGATTCATACATATATTCATGCATATCAAAATTGTAAAATTTTGATTCCGCCCATTTCCAATTTCCCAGAATATACTTTTTAATGCTATCTGCATTTGAGCTAATATCCGAGCATACAATTATTGGAGTATGAGGTTCAAGTTTTTTATTGCAACTAATAATTAAAAGAATTAGGATTAGATGGATGGTTTTCATAAATAGAATTGGGTTACAAAATACTTTTTGAAATAAATAAATGCAATTTTTTCAAAAAAAGAAGTAATTACCCAATTTGTCTTGATTCAGGTTAACGTAATAAACGATTCGATTTGAAGCATGAAAAGTTTTCCGATAATACATAACGCCTTTATGCTTTCGATCTTAATATTCGTTAGTTATGGAGCTTTGTCACAAACAAAAGTTAGTGCTGAATATGGAAGAGCACATTTCGCATATCAACATGAAGACTATGGGAATGGATTGAGGAATCAGAACGAGTCCAATTATAATTTTATAGCGGGTTTCACAATAAGAAAATCCAAATCAAACAAAACATTTTGGGAAACGGGATTGAATTTCACAACATACCAGCAATATTATTCAACTGTGAAATATCAACCCGCTTTCGCATCAACATTCTCATCAGTTCTCCTGCCTATAAGATTCGGAGTCGAAAATTTTCCAAAAAAAATTGGTTATGAAGCATCCGTTGGTGTGACCATTGGGTTTATGGAGTCTTACAAGGCAACCTATGATGAAATATTAGTTTACCCGATTTATGACTCAATGTCCAGAGGAACTATAAATAGGGATTACACTTTTATTTTTCCGTTGTTAGAATCAGCAGTCGCTGTTTCCTATAAATTATCAAAAAAGTTTTCACTTTATTTAAGGCCTTCACTTAGTGCAGGATTGATAAAAATAACTGAGTATGATATTTATTACAATATTGGTAGCGGTATGAATGATCAAAGGGCAAGACAGTGGGGCAAGGGCTCTTTTATCAGCTATGTTTTAGGAATAAGACGAGGCTTTTAACCATATGGCATAAGTAAGTGTAATCCATTATGATGACAAACGTGTTTTAAGATGACTTTTCTCACTCATAGCTTTTGCCCGGCAATCTTTATTATTTTACACGCATTCAAAATTGGTCAAATCCGATTTTTGAATGAATCGAAATGGCGAAGACAGGACCCATTATAATCGTGGAGGATGATGCTGATGATCAGGAGATCATGGGTACCCTGATGAGGGAAATGAATGTTTTGAACAAACTCCTTTTCTTTTCAAAATGCGATGATGCATTCAGGTATCTGAAAACAACTAACGAACAACCTTTCATAATTATTTGTGATGTAAATCTTCCGGTTGTGGGAGGGCTTGATTTTAAAAAGAGGATTGACAATGATCCCGAACTTAGAAGAAAAAGCATTCCCTTTATTTTTCTTACAACAACCATCGAACGGAAAGCAGTGAATAAGGCTTATACGGAGATGACCGTGCAGGGATTCTTTAAAAAGAGCTCAAGCATCAATGAAATCAAACACCTTCTTGGTTTGATCATTGAGTATTGGAAAAATTGCAAACATCCCAATACGGAAGCATAAATTTAATTCCCATCACCGTCCCCTTCGGGAGACGGTGATGGGAATGATGCACATCCTTTTCAATCATTTAGAAACCAGGTCCGCAACATTGATCGCTTCAAGATTTGATCGCGCAGGTCCTGTAAGGAGTTGGCCGTCGGCATCAAAGCGTGATCCGTGACATGGACAATCCCATGATTTTTCGGCCATGTTCCAGGAAACAGTACATTTTGCATGTGGGCA
>CAZCKF010000183.1:1960-6817 GCA_964499155.1 uncultured Chitinophagaceae bacterium | reverse complement strand
GCGGTGGATGCTTGGTGTTGTTGCCATTCCCTCATTGATCTATTGTATTCTTTTGTTCCTGGTTCCGGAAAGTCCAAGGTGGCTGATTACCCATAAACAAGACTATGAGGGTGCGCGAAGGATTCTTGCTGTGAGTGATCCTCAGGGTGTGGATGAGGCTATAAGGGAACAGAAACAATCCATAGAAGAAGAAAAACAAAAAGAAAGTATTTCAGCATTTTTCTCTGGTAAATACAACCGTCCAATTATACTCGCCTTTTTAATTGCAGCCTTTAACCAGCTATCGGGGATCAATGCCATTATTTATTTCGCTCCGCGTGTTTTTGAGTTGGCAGGAATTGGAAAAGAAGCTGCATTCCTGCAGAGTACAGGAATTGGATTGGTAAACCTGGTGTTTACAATGCTTGGCCTCTACCTGATTGATCGACTTGGAAGAAAAACGCTGATGCTGATCGGTTCAATTGGTTATATCGTTTCACTCGGTGCTGTAGCCGCTGCATTTCAATTTGATTATCTCGGCGGAATGATCGTCCCTGTATTATTATTCATTTTTATAGCATCACATGCAATCGGTCAGGGTGCTGTGATCTGGGTGTTTATCTCGGAGATTTTTCCTAACCGCGTCCGCGCATACGGGCAGTCACTCGGTTCCGGAACACACTGGGTATTTGCTGCGATCATTACAACCATTTTTCCTGCACTTGCAACACGATTTGGTCCGGCACCTCTGTTCCTGTTTTTTACAGGCATGATGGTGTTGCAATTATTGTGGGTGATTTCCAGCATGCCTGAAACAAAAGGAGTATCACTGGAAGAACTCGAAAAGAAACTGGTAAAATAAAACGGCATGACAGGCAAATACGATATCGTTTGTTTTGGTGAAGTGTTGTGGGACATCCTTCCTTCCGGTCCTCTGCCGGGGGGCGCACCAGTGAATGTTGCCTACCATTTACGCAAGCTCAGTCTGGAACCAGCGGTGATCACGCGTGTTGGGGATGATGAAGATGGAAGGAAACTGAAAATGGTGTATGACAAACATGGATTGAGTACAGATTTTTTTCAAGTTGATCGCCAGCATCACACGGGAAAAGTTTTTGCAAACCCGGGACCGAACAATGAAGTGACCTATGAAATTGTTAAACCAGTTGCCTGGGATTTTATTGAGTTCGAAGGAAGACATTCAGCACTTTTGAAGGCTGCGGAATGTTTTGTATTCGGCAGTCTTGCTGCAAGAAGTGACCCATCAAAGAACACCTTACTGCGATTACTAAAGAATACGAGGATGAAGGTATTTGACATCAACCTGCGTCCTCCTCATTTTACAAAGGAGTTGATCGAAGAATTGTTGCACCACTGTGATTTACTGAAAATGAATGGCGCTGAACTTGAATTGATTGGTTCATGGTATTCTGATGAAAACACGGTGGAGGAAAAGATCAGGTCGATCGCAAAAAAATTTGATATCAGTACAATCGTCATAACCTTGGGGGCTGAAGGAGCGGTTTTATTTTTTAAAAATAAATTTTACCAGCATCCGGGTTTTAAAGTAGCAGTCAGGGACACAATCGGCAGCGGGGATGCTTTTCTTGCAGCTCTGCTGTATGGCATGATGGAAAATACTCCACCGGGTGAATCGTTGCAATTTGCTAACAAACTGGGGGCCTTTATTGCCACACAGGATGGTGCCTGTCCTGCCTACGAGGCTGCTCAACTTCAATTTCAATTGGGATAACACGCGTCGACTATGCGATATATTTTAATTCTTTTTGTTGTGTATTCATGTGCCGGTGAAAATCAGCAACAGAAAGACGAATATTCCGAACAACATCGACCTCAAATTCATTTTTCGCAAAAAGCGAACTGGATGAACGATCCGAACGGAATGTTGTTTCACAATGGCGTTTATCATTTGTTCTTCCAGTATTATCCTGACAGCACGGTGTGGGGACCCATGCATTGGGGGCATGCAACCAGTACAGATATGATTCACTGGGAAGAACAGCAAATTGCTTTGTATCCTGATTCGCTGGGCTATATTTTTTCGGGAAGTGCAGTTGCCGATCCGATGAACACTTCGGGATTTGGAAATGGTACCACTGTTCCACTGGTTGCAATTTTTACTTATCACGATACAATTGGGGTAAATGAAGGCAGGCATGATTATCAAACGCAGGGACTGGCGTACAGTATCGATGATGGGAAAGCTGGAAGAAATATGAAAATAATCCTGTGTTGAAAAATCCCGGCATCAAAGATTTTCGCGATCCAAAAGTTTTTTGGTATGAGACTGGAAAGAAATGGTTGATGGCGCTTGCTGTATTAGATCACATTCGTTTTTATTCAAGTCCCGATTTAAAAAACTGGACACTTGAAAGTGAATTTGGAAAAAACCTCGGGGCGCACGGAGGTGTATGGGAATGTCCTGATCTTTTTCAATTAAAAAATGGAAATGATTCTGCCTGGGTCTTGTTGGTAAGCATCAATCCTGGCGGACACAATGGTGGATCAGCAACGCAATATTTCATAGGTGAATTTGACGGGAAAAATTTTACCACACAACAAGGCGATACACGTTGGCTCGATTGGGGGCCTGATAATTATGCAGGCGTTACCTGGTCAAATACGGGTAATCGTAAAATTTTCCTAGGATGGATGGGCAATTGGCAATACGCCCAACTGGTACCAACTGGGCCCTGGCGAAGTTCAATGACAGTGCCGAGAGAACTTGCATTAGTAAATCACAATGGCAATCTGATGGTAAAATCATTTCCGGTGAATAAACTGGAGAACATCATAATCTACAAACATGAGGTGAAAAACATTGATGGCAGGTCATTTAAAGTCGATTCACTTACTGAAGAAAAAATGGCGACGATGCGGGTGGATTTCTCTGCGACCTCGATCCAGGATTACAGGATTATTTTTTCAAACGGCCAAAATGAACAAGTGGTTTTTGGCTATGAAAAAGCAACTGACAGTTTTTTTATTGACCGTTCAAAATCCGGATCAATTAATTTCGAAAAAACGTTTTCGAATAAAAGCACTTCAAAGCGACAATTGAACAAAGCTGCACATGAATTGTCAATCATTGCTGATGTTGCATCCATTGAAGTTTTTGCAGACGGCGGAACTACATTGATGACTTCAATTCATTTTCCCGGTAAGCCTTTTACCTCGGTGAAGATTGAATCTCCACAATCTTTTCCACTGGCAAACCTGCGTGTATCGACATTTAGGAGTATTTGGAAAAACTGATAAATACAGAGATTCACTGAAACAGGGAGCGATTCCATAAATTTGCCCAGTAACCAAACGTCCTTTATGCCTTCCAATGCAAACCGGCAGTTTCTGGATTTCGAGAAGCCCATTAAGGAGCTGATCGATACGATGGAGCGATACAAGCATGATAATGAGAAGAACAAGGTTGATATGACGGAGCCGATCCGCAAGCTCGAAGAAACTATACTGGAAAAACGCAGGGATATTACTCAGCATCTCACAAGCTGGCAGCGTGTTCAACTCAGTCGTCATCCCGACAGGCCCTATACTTTGAAATACATCGACAAAATGACAACAAAATTTGTTGAACTTTTTGGTGATCGCAACGTAAAGGATGACAAGGCAATGATTGGTGGTTTTGCAGAACTTGATGGACAAACAGTGATGATCATTGGTCAGCAAAAAGGAATCAATACCAAGATGCGGCAGATGCGCAATTTCGGTATGGCAAATCCTGAAGGATACAGAAAAGCATTGCGCCTGATGAAGCTTGCGGAAAAATTCAACAAACCAATTATTACACTTATTGATACACCGGGAGCATATCCGGGTCTTGAAGCTGAAGAACGCGGACAGGGAGAAGCGATTGCGCGCAATATTTATGAAATGATCAGGTTAAAGGTACCAGTCATTTGTGTGATCATTGGTGAAGGCGCATCCGGAGGAGCACTTGGAATTGGCGTGGGAGATCGTGTATTCATGATGGAAAATACCTGGTACACGGTGATCAGTCCAGAAAGTTGCAGTTCTATTCTCTGGCGTAGCTGGGAAAAGAAAGAAGTTGCCGCAGAACAGTTGCGTCTAACGGCAGAGCACATGCTGAAATTCGAACTGATTGATGGCATCATTCCTGAACCAGATGGTGGTGCACATTGGGATTATGACCAGGCAGCACAGATACTGAAAAATCATATCATGCCCGTCATTCGCGAATTACAATCCAAAACACCCGAAGACCGAATTAATGAGAGGATAAAGAAATTTGGAAAGATGGGTTTTTGGGATGAATGAAAATGCCAAAATGCAAAGGGCAATAGGCAAAAGGCGATGGTGGCCGAATGATGAAATACCTGAAATAATTTTGATTTGGTCGATGCGATAGGCGAAAGAAGATCTGCAAAATGAAATAAAAATGTTCGAAACCTTTGGACCAGATTCAAATCGTCGGTGTCTTCGAAGATCCAAAAATCAAAATCCAAAATCCAAAACCAAAAATCAAAAATTGTTTCTATGTCTTTGAGAGATACACTTAAAGGAACCGGCGTTGCACTCGTTACACCCTTCACAAAAAAAGGAGATGTTGATTATGCTGCGCTCGAGCGATTGATCAATTTTGTGATCGAGGGTGGAGTGGAATATGTTGTTACGCTTGGAACAACCGGTGAAACGCCTGTTTTATCTAAGGAAGAAAAAAGAGAGATCGCTGAATTCACCATTGAAAAAGTTTCAAACAGGGTTCCTGTAGTAATTGGTGTTGGCGGGAATAATACACGTGAATTATTGAAGGATCTCGAATATTTGCCTGTACAGAAAGCAACTGCAGTATTGAGTGCAAGTCCATACTACAACAAACCATCA
>CAZCKF010000183.1:0-1950 GCA_964499155.1 uncultured Chitinophagaceae bacterium | reverse complement strand
AGCACTATGCTGCGATTGCAAAAGCTTCACCCAAGCCTGTCATTCTTTATAATGTACCTGGCCGGACAGGAAGTAATATTGCTGCAACAACCACCTTACGACTCGCAAAGGAAGAAGAGAATGTTGCAGGGATAAAAGAAGCGAGTGGTAATATGGTGCAGTGCATGCATATTTTGCGTGACAAGCCGGAAGAGTTTTTTGTAACCAGTGGAGATGATCATGTAACACTTCCATTAATTGCGTGTGGAATGGACGGAGTGATCAGTGTTGCAGCCAATTGTTTTCCCAAAGATTTTTCACAAATGGTGCGTGGCGCACTTGACGGTGATTATATCAATGCACGTTCACTTCATTACGCATTGCTTGAAGGTTGCGATCTGTTATTTGCAGAAAATAACCCTGCAGGGGTAAAGGCATTCCTCGCTGACCTCGGAATCATAGAAAATAACCTGAGACTTCCCCTCGTTCCACTCAGTCGGGACTTACATGAAAAGGTGAAAAAATATCTGGGACAATTACAACACGCCTGATAAATCCAAACCTTACTACGAATCACTGAACCTTATAAATCGACTGCTTGAATCTTTCTTTAACCTTTTATACTTGAATCTTTCCTGGAACCTGGACCTTGTATCTTGGACCTTGCAAGAATTGCTGTTATTTTGTAAATGCTTAAATCACTCTGCTGCTTTTTATTGGTCATTGTGTCTGAGTCTACTATCGCCCAGTACTATAATGTACAAATTGAAATCACATCATTACCGGATTATCATCCTTCCGGGAGCGAAGTTTTTATAGCGGGGTCGTTTAATGGATGGAATCCTTCATCACCACATTATCGCTTTACTCGAAAAGCAAATGGGAATTATGAGATTAACCTGAAACTTGAAAAAAGTATTTATGGATATAAAATCACACGCGGTGGATGGGAAAAAGGAGAAATAAAAAAAGGTGGTAGTGGAATGGAAAACCGTGACTTAGTAGTAGAGGGCGATATGAGCGTTCAAATAGGTGTAGAAGAATGGCAGGATAGATTTCCATTGCAGCCACCAAAAAGTACAGCAGGACCACATGTACAGATTATTGATACTGCTTTTTTGATTCCACAACTGAACAGAACACGAAGAGTGTGGGTTTATTTACCAGCAGATTATACTACCACCCGCAGAAAATATCCGGTTATATATATGCACGATGGGCAAAATGTATTTGACAATGCGACTTCGTATAGTGGAGAATGGGGCGTTGATGAAGCGCTTGATAGTCTTCCACCATGGAAGCAATGCATTGTGGTAGCTGTCGATCATGGTGGTACAAAAAGAATGAATGAATACAATCCATTCAGTACGGAAAGATTCGGTAAGGGTGAAGGTGATGCATATGCAAAATTCCTGGTCAAAACGCTGAAACCTTTTGTTGACAGAAGATTCAGAACGTTGAAAAAAGAAAATTATATAGCAGGAAGTTCTATGGGAGGATTGATTTCGTTACATGCAATGCTGGAATATCCCAAAGTATTTAAAGGTGCAGGCATATTTTCGCCTGCATTTTGGCTGGCTCCTGGCATCAATGACGATATTGCTAAACGAGGAAAAAAAATCAAAGGGAGATTGTATTTTTTTGCAGGTAAACTGGAAAGTGGAACTATGGTGCAGGATATGCTGAATGTTTTTGAAAACCTTCGACGTGTATCAAAAGCGGAAATGTCTGCAGTTATTCGTGACCAGGGAAGACACAATGAACAAACATGGAAGGAGGAATTTCCGTTGTTTTATAATTGGGTGAGAAAACTATAAAGAATTGCCAATGTCCAATATCCAATGTCCAATGTCCAATTAGCTTCGTTAGAAATAAAAAGTAAAGTTTGTTAGCAGTAACCATATTAGGGAATAATTCAGCCGTACCTGCATTTGATCGTCACCCCACAAGCCAGGTGGTGACATTTGATGG
>CAZCKF010000182.1:401-6818 GCA_964499155.1 uncultured Chitinophagaceae bacterium | reverse complement strand
CATGTTGTCATTATCAATGAATGCACGCATCTGGAAATAACTGGTACCGCCTGCATTCTGGAATTGAAGAATTGGATAACCAGTGCTCAGCGAATCAAATAGTGTCAGTGTTGGATAATTATCTGAACTTCTGTGATTGATCTGAAGTTTTGCATTGGGTTGGTCTGTTCCGATACCAACGTTTTGCGCGAATACATTGAGTACAAAAAAGTTCACCACCAGCAACAACAGCATTTTTCTCATAACAGTAAATTTCGGGTCGGCAAGATACACTTTTTTACACAGGTTATCAGGCTAAATACCTTGCTGGAACTGACTTTCGGCGAATCTATTGATCTTAATCACAATATAAAGGTCCAGGATACAAGGTCCAGGGTCCAGGAAAGATTCAGGATAAAAGAAGTAAGAAAGGTTCAGGGTTTATAAGACAAGAAAGTTTAAAGCGTCGTGCAATTAATATCCAATTTCCATCAAACAAATTCAATGGAAGTGGTCAAAATTTCCAACAATAACGGTTTAAAGGTCCAAGATACAAGCTCCAAGGTCCAGGAAAGATTCAGGATACAAGAAGTAAGAAAGGTTCAAGGTTTATAAGACAAGAAAGTTTAAAGTGTCGGGCAGGTAATATCCAATTCCCAACAAACAAATTCAACGGAAGTGAAAAAAAATTTCCAACAATAACGGTTCAAAGGTCCAAGATACAAGCTCCAGGGTCCAGGAAAGATTCAGGATACAAGAAGCAAGAAAGGTTCAGGCATTATAAGACAAGAAAGTTTAAAGCGTCGTACAGATAATGCCCAATTCCCATCAAACAAATTCAACGGAAGCAAACAAAAATTTCCAACAATAACGAGAAACCAGAAACCAGAAACTAGAAACTGTCTTTGAATGCCCAATTTCACCATCAAACTTTCTGATAGCAAAAAGAAGACTCTTATTTTCGCATAGCCATTACAGTGGAATTCCCTGTAGAATGTTTTCCTCATTCAGGAGGGCCGATGATCACTGCAAGTCCGAACCCGATTACTGCAGCAATAAGACCATACATAAAAATTGTATAAGAAATTCGGAGGTATTTGTATTTGCGCGCAAGTACAACACCGAGGAAATAAATATCCTTGATCATACTTGAATAGAGATAATCACGGTCTTTGAGCATTTCATTCATTCCCCACTGGTATTCGTCGATTTCCATTCCATGAAAATTTCCAAAAAATAGCAGGTTTGTTCGCTTATTGCGAATATCATCTTCGGTAAAACGGCCACCCGTAACCGAAGGCCTTGTTGCAAGTATCGAAAAAATTATTGCGCTGAGACAGACAGTTACCAATATGAGTGTCGGAATGGTAAAATGCGGATAATATTCAAGTCGACCCATCAGAACTGTAACCACAATGGAAATAATGATTGAATTCACCGAGATCATGATATTGGCCTTGCTGTCGGCCATTGCACTCAGGTTGAAATGGTTATTCGAGGTGGTCCTGAACATCGTCTGAATTCCCCGATCGGTCTCCTTTCTGCGAAGCTTTTCATCATTTGATAATTGCTTGTCTTGTTTTTCCTTCTTACTCAGCTTTTTTTCTTCCTTTTCCATTGTTTCCTCGTTTTCAAATACAAATGGTGAAATTTCTGTTTCGGGCGTATGTGGTGCTTTTCCTCCCTGCTTCTTCTTCATTGCAGCAAGGTGAGCCTGTTTTTTAGGCTCCAGTCTAGTCTGGCAATAATCAGTAAAATACTTATGGTCTTCCAGGAATTCGATATTTCGCTGTCTCCATTCTTTTTTTGGAATCTCTTTTCCAAAATAAGCTTCCTGTTCTTTTAGCAGTTGCTGGCTTTTGTCTTTAAAATCATCTGTTCCGAGGTGATAGAGATCTGCATCGCATAAAATTCGTTCTACCTGTGAAACGGGTGATTGTGGCATTCGCGTTGCGCTGATGGCAGATGAAATCCTGGCAATAAGCGATGCATCAACATTTCTTTCATTGAGAAATTTTTCTGCCAGTCGGATACTTTCTTTTTCATGATCTTCTGCCTTACCACTGCTGAAACCGGTGTCATGAAACCAGGCAGCCATTAATAAAACAAAAGTGTCTTCGTCCGATAATTGATAGTGTGCTGCAAGTAATTCCGACGCAAACGCAACTTTACGGGTATGCTCAAGATTATGGAACACGAACTGTTTGTTAACTTTAGAACTAAACAAATCCGTGACCCAGGTTTGAGCTGCCAGCAATAACTGCGATTGAGTTTCATTCATAGACGAGCTATTCAGGGACATAAATTTATTCACAACAGCCGGTATTGTATTCCGGTATTTATTATTAAACGAAGGTATGCCAGGTTCAACCGTACGATTATCCGTGTTTCTGTTCATTTTATTATCACTTCTTTCCTGTGAACTGTTCACTAAGAACATTTCACCCGATGGTTACAATTTCACGCGTCCAAAGAAAAAGATCCTGAAAAAGAAATTGTCTGAAATTTCAGGAGTGTTTTACGATACTGCCTCTAAACAATTATTTGGTATTGCAGATGATAAACCAATAATCTATATAATTGATCCTGATAGCGACAGCGTGGCTGAACATTTCGTAATTCCGGGTGATCCAAAAGATCTTGAGGATATTACAAGAGTTGATTCAATTACGTATGTCCTTATCAGTAATGGAACAATAATTCAGATTTTGCCAGGAGGCGCTACAGAATCCTACCCTTTTCCATCCTCTGAAAAAAATGATTTTGAAACATTATACTATGATCACGAGGCAAAATCGCTGGTCACAGTATGCAAAACATGTGCCCATGAAAAAGGCACGAGGTTAAGAACAGCATACCGCTTTGACCTTGCTGGCAAAAAGTTTGATGCAGAACCATACTACCAGATAAGGGCAGAGGATATCAATGCGTATTTGAAAGATGGAAGGTTTTCGTTTGAGCCTTCTGCTGCTGCCATAAACCCGAAGAATAACCGATTATATGTACTTGGTTCTTCCGGAAATTTGCTTGTGGTAACAGATAAAAAAGGTCAGGTATATTCAGCATATCGTTTGAATCCTGGAGTATTCCCGCAATCTGAGGGTATTGCATTTGCAGCAGATGGGGAGATGTTTGTTTCAAACGAAGCAAAGCTTGGAAAACCAAGTCTTTTACGATTCAGATATTATCCACCTGGTACAGGTAAAAATAAATGAGTATGAGAAAAATTCTGCTAACGCTATTTGTTCTTTCAACTTTTATTGCAAATTCACAAATTGACAGTGTTTATCACCGACTGATTCTTATCGGGGATGCTGGTGAATTGCACCAGGGAAAGCATCCTGTGGTGGATTGGGTACGCGCCAATTTCGACATGAATGATGAGAGGAATATTGTCATTTATCTTGGCGACAATATTTATCCGTACGGCCTTCCAACAGAAGGAGATCCTACCTATAAAATCTCAAAAGAAATCCTTGATTACCAGATCAACCTTGTAAAAGGGAAAAAAGCAAAAGCATATTTTGTTAATGGCAACCATGACTGGAAAAATGGAAAGATTGGTGGATGGGAGCAAGCCATTAACCAGACTAACTACATCAACTCATTGGGAGAATCAAATATTGAATCATTACCAACTGAAGGTTGCCCGGGTCCAATTGAAGTTGAAGTGAGTGAGCAGCTAGTGATTGTGCTGCTGGATTCACAGTGGTGGCTTCACCTGCATGACAAACCAGGCGCTGAATCTTTTTGTGAATACAAGACACAGGACGAAGTCGTTACTGCTATAAAAGAAATCGCTGAAGTCCATCCCAACCAATTAATGGTTGTGGCCATGCATCACCCAATGTATTCGCATGGTGTTCATGGAGGGTTATATTCATGGAGACATCACATTTTTCCTTTGACAGAAGTTATTCCATTTGCATATGTCCCAATGCCTGTTCTTGGTTCGATATATCCTGTTGCTAGAGGCATATTCGGAAATATCCAGGATGTAAAACATCCGCTTTACAAAACAATGATCAACCAGATTGAAGAAGTGTTGAAAGAACATCCTAATGCAATTCACGTTTCTGGTCATGATCATGGACTACAAATGTTAGTAAAAGACAGCATTCCCTATATAATAAGCGGATCAGGTGTTAATGTCAGTCGTGTTAAAACCGGGAAGTATACTGAATATGCAGAAGCTAATTTTGGTTTCTCCACCATTGAAATTCACAAAAGCGGAAAAGTCGAAACGAAATTCTTCACCATTGCAAGTCGCAATGCAGATGATCCGCGATTTGTAAAGAACATGAAACCAGTAATGCCACCGGCTGAAAAATCGATTTCAGAATACATTGTTCCAGATTTTCCAGATTCCATGACTGTTGTTGCTAATTCCAGATTAGAAGGAAATGGATTTCTGAAATTTTTATTTGGCAAGAATTATCGCAAGGAATGGACAACCCCTGTTACTGTTCCTGTACTTGACATTGGTACAGAACGTGGGGGCCTGGTTCCAACAAAACGTGGTGGTGGAAAGCAAACAAAATCATTCAGACTTGAGGACAAGAACGAACGCGAATATGCATTGCGCACCATTCAGAAATTTCCTGAAGCAGCCATTCCTGCTGACCTGAGAAAGACGATCGCAAAAGACATTGTTGAAGATGGCATTTCTGCATCTTATCCATATGGTTCTTTATCCTATGCACCTTTTGCGAGAGCACTTGGCATTCCGGTAATTGATCGCAAACTGGTTTATATTCCTGATGATCCAAGACTGAACAGGTTCCGCAGTGATTTTGCAAATACACTGGCGGTGCTTGAAGAAAGAGAACCACCAGGTACCACAAAAACATACAACAGTGATGAATTGGTGTTGAGATTACAGAAAGACCATGATGATCACGTTGATCAGAAAAAAGTTTTGCGTGCGAGATTGCTTGACAATTTTATCATGGACTTTGATCGTCATGAAGATCAGTGGAGGTGGGCTACTTATGATACAGGAAAAGGAAAGATCTATTACCCCATTCCGCGCGACCATGACCAGATGTTCTTTGTAAACCAGGGTCTTGTTCCAAAAATGGTGAGGCAACCATGGTATGTGCCGCAATTGCAGGGATTTGAAGAAAAGGCACAGGACATCAATACATTCAATTTTGCAGCACGCAATTTTGATCGTGCATTTATGAATGAATTGACTGAAGAAGATTGGATAGCTGAAATAGACACATTCCTGTTTCGCATCAATGACAATGTAATTGAAGAAGCGCTCAACAGGCAGCCAAAGGAAATCAGGAATATCTCAAAAGATAAAATAGCCAACACATTAAGAGAAAGAAAAAAATATTTCAGGGATGAAATGATGGGATACTATCGTTTCCTGAATAAAGTAGTGAATGTTGTTGCAACCAATCAAAAAGAACTTATTACCGTCACGCGTGGTAACAACGGTGATGTACATGTTGCAGTTGAAAATGTAACCAAGGAAGGTGATACTGCCGCTGTAGTTTATGACAGGCTGTTCTTCCCGGCTACTACAAAAGAAATAAGGATTTTTGGTTTAGGTGGCGACGACAAATTCGTTTTCAAAGGATCATCTGACAGGCAAATTCAGGTAAGGATAGTTGGGGGTGCCGGAGAAGATGAATTTAATAATGAAACGAATGGTAATGCTGGAAAAACAAAAGTGTACGATGTAAGTTTTGAAAAAAGTTCCTTTACAGGAAATGAAGTTTGGAACCGCATCAATGAAAATCCTGTAAACAACAGGTACACCAGGCTCTATTACAAATACAATATTGCCCACCCAGGTTTAAGTTTTGGTTACAATAAAGACGATGGTTTATACGTAGGTGCACGATTCCAGTATACTGGTCATGGATTCCGGAAAGAACCTTACGCCACACGACATGATCTGAGATTATTGTATGCACTTGCAACAAGTGCCACTGTATTGACCTATGATGCGGAATTCAATCATCTGTTTGCACAAACTGATCTGGTAATTGACGCCGATGTCATGGCGCCGAATACAACAACCAATTTTTTTGGAATAGGTAATGATACTCCATTTGATGAAACAAAACCGGGTGGAGTCAGGTATTATCGTTCACGATACAACCTGGGAGACCTTGCTGTTCAATTGCGACACAGGCTGCAATCGTGGATGGATGTGTTGTATGGACCAAGTATCCAATTGTATTCAATCTCTAATCGATTTAATCGCGACCGCGTGCTTGAGCGTCCAGGTCTCGTTGGTTTGGATTCAGCATCCGTTTATGATTTCAAAGCCTATGCTGGTTTACAACTGGCAATGATTATCGATACAAGAAATCATTTGGCTTATCCAACACGTGGTTTATACCTCAACGCTGAAGCAAGACCTTTAATGGGAATCGGCAAAAACTCTAACACCCTTGCGCAGGTAAAATGGGATATGAG
>CAZCKF010000182.1:0-391 GCA_964499155.1 uncultured Chitinophagaceae bacterium | reverse complement strand
ACACGTGCTGTGCTTGCAACAAGATTCGGAGTTGGACACAACTTTGGTTCATACGAATACTTCCAGGCACAATACCTAAGTGGTACCGATAATCTACGTGGATATCGCCGCAATCGCTTCGCAGGAAAGACCATGTTGTTCAGCAACAATGATCTTCGATTCAAGATCGCTGATTTCAACACCTACCTCTTTCCCGGATCAATCGGTATACTCGGATTCTTCGACGTCGGTCGCGTATGGGCTGATACAGAAAATTCAGAAGACTGGCATGTCGGTTACGGAGGTGGTATATGGATTTCTCCGTTGAAAAGATTTGTTATCACAGCATCACTTGCAAGGTCGAAGGATGAAATATTGCCCGTGATATCCTATGGTTTTCAATTTTGATTTG
>CAZCKF010000181.1:0-6822 GCA_964499155.1 uncultured Chitinophagaceae bacterium | reverse complement strand
TTGCAGTTAGAAAGCTGCAACAGATCGCAGTGACGCAAACGCGATTGAAAATTCCATTGTTGTTTGGTTACGATGTGATCCATGGGCACAGAACCATTTTCCCAATTCCACTTGGACTTGCATCTACATGGGATATGCAACTCATTGAGCAGAGTGCACGGATTGCTGCTATAGAAGCAACTGCTGATGGATTGAACTGGGTTTTTTCTCCAATGGTTGACATTGCAAGAGATCCGAGATGGGGAAGAATTTCAGAAGGTGCAGGTGAAGATCCATACCTCGGTTCTAAAATTGCACAGGCAATGGTGCGTGGTTACCAGGGCACGGATCTTAGTAAGAATAATACAGTTCTGGCTTGCGTAAAACATTTTGCTCTCTATGGTGCCGGTGCTGCAGGTCGCGATTATAATCCTGTTGACATGAGCGAACTGCACATGTTTGAATATTTTTTACCTCCATACAAAGCGGCGATCGATGCAGGAGCGGCAACTGTGATGACATCATTCAATGAAATAAATGGCGTTCCGGCCACCGCGAATAAATGGCTGTTGACGGATCTGTTACGCCGTCAATGGGGCTTTGATGGAATGATCGTATCGGATTATACATCTGTCAATGAGATGGTGGATCATGGCATTGGCGATTTGAAACACGTATCAGGACTTGCTATCAAAGCAGGACTTGACATGGATATGGTTGGTGAAGGATTTATTACGCATCTCGGTGCACTATTACGTGAAGGAAAGATTTCACAGGCTGATATTGATCGTGCATGCAGGAAAATTCTGGAAGCAAAATACAAACTTGGTTTATTCGAGGATCCTTATCGATATGTGAGTGAACAAAGAGCAGCCACAGAAATTTTTACACCAGCACACAGGCAGGCTGCAAGAGAAACGGCTGCGAGATCATTGGTCCTTCTAAAGAATTCGAATAATATTTTACCACTTAGAAAAAATGCACGCATTGCTGTTGTTGGTCCGCACGCGGATAACAAACGCGATATGATTGGCAACTGGAGTGCAGCAGGTGATTGGACAAAAGCTGTAACAGTACTGGAAGGGCTTCGCGTCAATGGCACACCTGAAATAGTTTATGCGAAAGGAGCTAATCTTATTGACGATGCACATTTGCTTGCGCAGCTAAATCAACATGGGGGCAATATCAAACTTGATTCAAGTTCTCCATCATCGATGATCGGTGAAGCGGTAAATGCAGCAAGAAATGCAGATGTGATTGTTGCCGTTCTTGGTGAAACATTCGGCATGAGTGGTGAAGCAGCGAGCCGTTCAAACCTCGGCATACCTGAAAATCAAATGACACTTTTGCGCGAACTCGTTGGCACAGGAAAACCTGTGGTACTTGTTCTAATGTCAGGCCGGCCATTGACAATAGAATGGGAAGCACAAAATTGTGCTGCTATTCTTCAGACATGGTTTGCAGGAACCGAGGCAGGAAATGCAATTGCAGATGTATTGTATGGAAATTATAATCCATCTGGTAAACTGACTGCAACATGGCCTCGAAACGTGGGACAGGTTCCCATTTATTACAATCATAAAAAAACAGGACGTCCTTTCCGGGGAAACAATCTTGACAAATACCAGTCTCGCTATCTCGATGTGCAAAATGAACCGCTATTTCCATTCGGTTATGGATTGAGCTATTCAAGTTTTTTATACTCTCCGGTTAAGCTCAGCAAAACTACTCTGCGTGGAAATGAAACGCTCACTGCATCTGTTGCCATTACAAACCAGGGTCGTTTCACTGCAGATGAAGTGGTTCAATTGTATATCACTGATCCGGTTGCATCCATTACCCGTTCAATTAAAGATCTAAAGGATTTTAAAAAAGTAACATTGGCACCCAATGAAATGAAAGAAGTTTCATTCACGATTACCACCGATAAATTAAAATTCTACAATGCGAATCTGAAATATGACTGGGAACCGGGAGAATTTATAATACACATAGGCACTAATTCGGCGGAGGTGAAATCAGGGAGTGTAGAAATATATTTTAGATTTTAGATTTTAGATTTTCGATTTTAGGGAAGAGTCATTAAACAGGAAGGAGGGGATTACCAAAATCCTTCGATTTATAGGGTGTCCAAAAAAATCTGAATTCTGAAATCTGAAATCTCGACCCTATTTTTTTGTTGTAAGATTTTCGATTTTCGATTTTAGGGAAGAGTCATTAAACAGGAATGAGGGGATTACCAAAATCCTTCGATTTATAGGGTGTCCAAAAAAATCTGAAATCTGAAATCTAAAATCTTAAATCTCGACCCCGTTCCCATAGTTTTGCGCAAATTTCAACCATGTCTTTAATCGTCGTTGGTTCCATGGCTTTTGATGCCATTGAAACACCCTTTGGAAAAAGTGATCGGATCATTGGTGGCGCGGCTACATACATTGCCTGGAGCGCCTCAAATTTTACAAAACCCATCAGGCAGATTTCTGTTGTTGGAGGCGATTTTCCGCAATCGGAACTTGATGCACTCAAAGCAAGAGGGGTCGATGTTGAGGGCGTTCAGATAAAAAAAGACCAGAAATCATTTTTCTGGAGCGGTCGTTATCACCTCGACATGAATT
This sequence comes from uncultured Chitinophagaceae bacterium, assembly GCA_964499155.1. Classification (GTDB taxonomy): domain Bacteria; phylum Bacteroidota; class Bacteroidia; order Chitinophagales; family Chitinophagaceae; genus CAZCKF01. The sequence goes on along the minus strand of CAZCKF010000181.1, from coordinate 4,228 downwards.
CTCGCGATACGCTCGAAACCCAATTGAATGTGCTGGGAGATTTTAAACCGGTTGTTCCGGAGAGTTACCAGGATTCTGAATTTCTCATGCTGGGCAATCTTGTTCCTGCAGTGCAAATGAGCGTAATCAAACAGATGAAGAATAAACCAAAGCTTATTGTACTGGATACAATGAACTTCTGGATGGAAGTTGCAATGGATGATTTGAAGGAAGTTTTGAAAAAAGTGGATGTGCTGATGGTGAATGACAGTGAGGCTCGCCAGCTCAGTGATGAATTCTCATTGGTAAAAGCTGCAAAAAAGATCATGGCAATGGGACCTGAATACCTGATCATTAAAAAGGGTGAACATGGCGCCCTGCTTTTTCATGAAGAAAATGTATTCTTTGCACCAGCGCTGCCACTGGAAGAGGTATTTGATCCAACAGGAGCAGGAGATACATTCGCGGGTGGATTCATCGGGCACCTTGCACGTACACGAGATATCGGTTTTGAAAACATGAAGAGTGCCATCATCGTTGGTTCTGCGATGGCAAGTTTCTGTGTTGAAAAATTTGGAACTGAAAGATTGAAAGAAATTTCTCGAAGCGATATTGAAAGAAGAATTGAGCAGTTTAAGCAGCTTGTGAATTTTGAGATAGAGCTTGTGGAAGACCTTGGGTAAATCAAGATTCAAGAGTCGAGAATCAATATTCAAGTGAAGGAATATAGTGGCGAAGTTCAAATATTCAAGTAATGTATCGGATTCATTTGAATAATGCCGTAGTACGCTTGAAAGTTTTCTTTTTGCCAGACATTGAAAAAAATTCGGCAAAAACAATATAGGCTCCTGCTGTTAACGCATTCCCATCTTCACTTAACCCATCCCATTTCCAGGTACCAGACAATCCTGCCATGTCATTTTTCACAAGATGTCTAACCAACCTGCCTGAGGCATCATAAATAAAAACATTTGCAACAAACCCTGGCTCATTCAATTTATACTGAATGAGTGCAAAATCTTCAATGCCGTCAAGATTGGGAGCGAAAAGCGGAGAAACAATTAATTCATCAACATTTTCCAGAGAAAACTCCTGGGAATTTTTCATGGTGGGTGTTCCATAACCTGAGGTTGAAGATGCGGAATGCCAGTTTTGTTTTTTGTTCGACGAATGATTGGCATTAATTCTTTCAAGCGAAATATTATTCGTTGATGTAAGCAATGCAAAATGCCATTCCTTATCATAATGGACTTCATCAATTATTTTCCCTAATGAATTCAATAAAACAACATTTCCGCTTTCAATGGGCAGGGATGGTAAATCACAATCAAAAAGCAATTCTGGTTGCTTCACAAAAAATTGTCTCAGTGTTGCGGCCCGATCTGATGTGAGTGTAAAGTAATCTCCGGGATAAATATTAAAAGACGATGCATATGCTTTTCGAAAATCAGTAAGCGAGTTATTGGGCCCTCTTTTAGCAATGAGAATATTTCCGATATCAATAATCTTATCCGACCTGTTATAGATTTCAACAAAATCAGTTCCGTCAGCAAGTATTTCATTAATCACCAGGTCAAGAGAATCTGCCCTCCCTGGCAGCCCGACCTTCACTTCGGCAATTATGCTTTCATTGTTGCATGCCCTGATATTTTTTACAGTCAATTGTAAGGTTTCGTTTGGAATAAGCGACCTGTCCAAAACAATTTTATATTGAAAAAAAAGGGGCGGAATTCCTATCGCTTCTGTTACAATCTTGTTTGTGATTGCATAATTACTGGCGATTGTTGCGTCTGCACTATCTGGGGCATGATTAAAAATGGCCACTATCGAGAGACTGTCAGGAGAAATAGTTCGCAGCAACGTCACTTCTTCCTCAACATTTTCATGCAAGCTGTTTGACTGTCCCGGGGTACCGCCTGAGGGATGTAGTGATGATGTCAAATTATTTTTACCAATACATGGTTGTGTAATGTCCATTACTTCCAGTGACCAGCCTCCTTCTTTTTTCAGATCATGATGGTAAGAATCCATGTTGTATTGCACAGCATGGATCACACGGCCATCTGGGGATCTTAGTGAAATGGTCTCACCGTCATTGTCAAGAGAAGGAAAAGAAGAAACTGAAACAACGCGACCTAAAACTGCAAGTTGAGATGCTGATGAAGCTGAAGAAATAATGATCACGCTGTCTGGTTGCAGTACAACTGCAGGAAATGATCCGGATTGCCCTGTCTCATCAGCAATACGCCATGACTGCAAATTGACTGGCGCCGATGAAACGTTCATAATCTCAATCCATTCAGCATTTGGAAGCCCAACAGTGGGTGAGGGATCTGCCATGAATTCGGTGATAAGAATATCATATCGTTTTTGCGCATTTGCTGCAAATCCAATTAAACAGAATACCAGTAAGAATTTCATTAAGGCAATCTATTTTATGTCAAACTGTGGGCAATGATGAAATCACGATGAAATTTTGGGTTAAACCTCATTGCTGGTTAAATTTGTTCCATTATGAGTCGAAAATTCAAACATCAGAAACAGCGGCAGTGAACGGAGGCTATGATGTTTGTTAAAAACATTAGCCTTCCACTGGAAGGCTTTTTTATTAAACCAGATTTATGAAAGTTGCGGTTGTTGGTGCTACAGGACTTGTGGGAACAAAAATGCTCCAGGTACTTGAAGAAAGAAATTTTCCTGTTACTGAATTGATCCCTGTTGCATCCGAAAGATCAGTTGGAAAGGAAGTTGTTTTCAAGGGAAAAAATTATAAGGTGGTTGGCATGCAGCAGGCAATTGATTTGAAGCCCGCGCTTGCTTTGTTTTCAGCAGGTGGAAACACATCACTTGAATGGGCACCCAAATTTGCCGCTGCAGGTATAACAGTAATTGATAATTCTTCTGCTTGGCGTATGGACCCCACTAAAAAGCTTGTGGTGCCCGAAGTGAATGGCGATGTTGTGGGGGCAAATGATAAGATCATTGCAAATCCTAATTGCTCCACCATCCAGATGGTTGTTGCACTTAACCCCCTGCACAAGAGATATAAAATGAAACGTGTGGTTGTCAGCACATACCAGAGTGTAACAGGCACAGGAAAGAAAGCGGTTGACCAGTTAATGGAAGAACGCAAGCGTGCGATGAATGGATCAAATGGTGAATATGAGATGGCATACAAATACAAGATCGACCTTAATGCCATTCCGCAGATCGATGTATTTCTCGACAATGGTTATACAAAGGAAGAAATGAAAATGGTGAACGAAACCAAAAAAATTATTGGTGACGATTCAATTCGTGTGACTTCAACAACAGTTAGAATACCAGTTGTGGGCGGACACAGCGAGAGTGTTAATGTTGAATTTGAAAATGAATTTGATCTCGACGAAGTGCGTGAAATTCTTAAAAAATCACCCGGTGTGGTTGTAGTTGATGACCCGGTTGCACAGAAATACCCGATGCCAATGGATGCACATGAAAAAGATGATGTATTTGTTGGCAGGCTACGCAGAGACGAAACCCAATCCAAAACATTGAACATGTGGATCGTCAGCGACAACCTTCGCAAGGGTGCTGCAACCAATGCAGTCCAGATTGCAGAATACCTACTCCAAAAAAAGCTACTATAACCAATCCTCTAATCCTTAACCAATCCTCTAATCCTGTTCCTGTAATCCTTAACCAATCCTGTAATCCTATATAATGATTCAGACTTCAACTCTCAAATTCCTCAAATCCTTATCTAAAAACAACAACAAACCCTGGTTTGATGCACATTGTGCGCAATATCATGCAGCTCGTGAAAACTTTTGCAATTTTATTACTGAAGTTGTTTCAAAAACCGCACAATTTGATTCGGACCTCGTTGGACTTGAACCAAAAAAATGCTTGTTCAGAATTAACAGGGATGTTCGTTTTTCTAAAAACAAATCTCCATACAAAAACAATTTCGGGGCAAGCATGGATCGTGGTGGAAAAAAATCGGGTTTTGCCGGATATTATTTTCACCTCGAGCCTGGCAATAGTTTTTATGGAGGAGGTTTGTGGCAACCAGAAGCTGATAACCTGAAAAAAGTGAGACAGGAAATTGATTATTGTTTCGACGAATTCAAATCAATTGTTGAATCCCGAAAAATGAGATAAACATTTGTAGAGATCAAAACAGAAGAAAATTTGCAACACACGAAAGAGCCAAAGGGGTTTGAAAAAGAAAATCCTGCTGCATATTATCTCCGATTTAAAAGTTGGT
>CAZCKF010000180.1:0-6823 GCA_964499155.1 uncultured Chitinophagaceae bacterium | reverse complement strand
TTGCACTCATATTTCTTACTTCATCGTTGCATGCACAACAGATAACAGGTGTATGGCAGGGTAAGATTGATCGCAAAAAAGTTGAGATCAAGATCATTCAAAATGGAGACAGCCTGACTGGTTCTTCTTACTATTATGAATCACCCACTGTTTATCGACGATATTCTATTAAAGGATATTTCGATCAGGAAACAAATGAAGTAGTCTGGTGGGATGACAAACTAATTTCTGAAAATGGAAGAAGTGTATTGAATGCACCAGGGAAAAGCCCGATGCTTTCTACCGCGGATTTCAATTGTCCTGGTGAAAGAATGTTTCTTGAAGGAAAAGCAGCATTGCGTGAAAGACCCAATGTGAATCGCGGACCTGTTGATCTTGAGAAAGTGAGTGGCCCTTTATTTCCGGATGAATGGGATCCACTTATCGAAACATGGACTGTTGGTTCAAATGATCCTTATATCATAGACAGCATTGGAATGATTGCATTTACAAATACACCGGAGATTGAAGAGACAGAACCAGAACCTGTAATTGTAAAAAGAGAAACGATACCAGTTATTGCTAAAACGGAAGTTCCAAAACGCGAAGAAAAAATTGAACCTGTAATTGCAGCACCTGCACCCAGACCACTATCAATAGAAGAAAAATTCCAGGTACGCAGAAAAGTGTTCACAACAGAAATTCCCGTATCAGGAGATTCAATCGAATTGCGCTTTTATGATAATGCAGAAATCGATGGAGATTCCATTTCTCTTTTTCTGAATGATAAACTTATTTTTCAACACATCCGTCTTACCGGAAATGCATATACCATTAAACTACCGGTAAAAGAATTGAATGCAGATAACGAACTGATCATGGTGGCGGAAAATCTTGGTACCATTCCTCCAAATACTTCTTACATGGTAGCCATTGTGAATGATAAACGATACGAAGCAAAATTAGCAAGTACAGAAAACAGCAGTGCGATGATCAGGTTGAAGAAAGAGTAAGTCGAAATAATCAGGAGGAAAAATGAAAAGTTTTATGTTATTGACTTGTCACGGTTGAATAAAATTCTTCTACGAGTTTTGCCCATTCTTCTTCGATCGTATATGTTGGTCTTAATTTATCAGCGTTCCGATACCAGTAATCAGCATTCCACAAATCGCCTTCCTTCCTGTGGAGGTATGCGTGTATTCTTGCAGCTCTTTTATCATTTAAATCTGCCACAATCTCGTGAGCAAATTGCCAGTTTCCGTGACCATCGTACCACAATGCCTGCAGGATGGGATCTTTTAATTCGGAAACATTTAGCTGCTTGAATTCATTTGCTTTCATACCTGGCTTTGAGAAGTTTAAATGAATGTACCTTATTTTCAAATAACCGATTGCCCAAGCAAGCACAATAATCGCACCGAATTACTATGTTAGTCAGTAATAATTAACTGATTAATTTTTTAGTCAAACCAATCCGCATAATACATCCTACATCGAACATCGTACATTTACAACGATGTCTAACCCTCATCTTAATTCTGATAAAGGTGGCTTGTCTGCAGTGGAGCGTGAGTTTGAGAACAACATTCGTCCTCGACAGATCAGTGAATTTGCCGGCCAGCCACAAACAATTGAAAACCTCGTCATTTTTATTAGAGCTGCAAAAATTCGTGGTGAGGCGCTTGATCATGTTTTGTTTCATGGACCACCGGGATTGGGCAAGACTACATTATCAAGAATTGTTGCGAATGAACTAGGTGTAAATATTCGTGAAACTTCCGGACCTGTCATTGAAAAACCTGCAGATCTTGCTGGTCTTCTTACAGGACTGTAAAAAAACGATGTGTTATTTATTGATGAGATCCACAGGCTGAGCACTGTTGTGGAAGAATACCTGTATGCGGCCATGGAAGATTACCGCATTGACATTATGATTGACAGTGGTCCCAATGCACGAAGCATACAAATTAATCTGAATCCTTTTACTTTAATTGGCGCAACCACGCGAAGCGGTTTATTGACTGCTCCATTGTTATCGAGGTTTGCAATTAAAGCAAGACTTGAATATTATACTTCAGTCACTCTGCGGGATATTCTGTTTCGATCAGCCGCAATTCTTGATACAAAGATTACTTCAGACGCTGCTGATGAAATTGCCCGCAGGAGCAGGGGCACACCCAGGATTGCGAATGGGTTATTGCGCCGGGTACGAGATTTTGCACAGGTATTGCATAATGGAACAGTTGACCTTGCCATCACGCAACATGCACTCCGTGCACTTAATGTTGATGAATTTGGTTTGGATGAAATGGATAACCGGATACTTTCTACGATCATTGAAAAATTTAAAGGCGGCCCGGTTGGATTAACAACAATTGCCACTGCAGTTGGCGAAGAGCCAGGAACCATTGAAGAAGTGTATGAACCATTTTTAATCCAGGAAGGATTTTTACAGAGAACCCCGCGAGGAAGAGAAGTAACAACAAAATCCTACGAACATCTTGGAAAGAAACCCAACTCGGGTTTACAATCAACATTCTGGTAAAACAAAAAGCTGATCAGATCGACCAGCTTTTTATAATTGCCTGTTAGTTTCTTATTGACGATTAGCGTTAATTAGCGTTCATTAGCGTTGAATCATTCGGTGCCCTGCACCACCAGCCTGAAACCATTTCCATGAATGTTCACGATTTCAATTTTGGGATCATCCTTGAGGTATTTGCGTAATTTGGCAATGTACACATCCATACTTCTTCCATTGAAATAAGTATCGCTGCCCCATATTTTTTTAAGTGCCTGCTCACGAGGTAACAGGTCATTCATATGTTCACTCAGCATTTTCAAAAGCTCGTTTTCTTTTGGCGATAGGGTTTGCATCATACCATTATGCGACAATTGGCGAAGCTTTGGATTAAAATGATAACTCGCGAGAGTATATTCTTTATTTTCTGTTTCCTTATTTAATTCTTCATTCCTTTTCAGAATAGCCTTGATCTTCAATAGCAAAACTTCGCTATCGAATGGCTTCGTGATATAATCGTCTGCACCAAGTTTATAACCCTGGATAATATCTTCTTTCATGGTCTTGGCGCTGAGAAAAAACAATGGAATATCCGGATCCACATCACGGATTTCTTCAGCAAGCGTGAATCCATCCATATTTGGCATCATGACATCTAATAGACAGAGGTCAAATTTTTCACGTTGAAAAGCAGCAAGACCTAATCGACCATCACGTTCAAGTGTGACATCATAATCATTAAGCTCGAGATAATTTTTTAATACGGTTCCGAGATTCTGATCGTCTTCGCACAACAGAATCTTTGGTTTTTTTCCTTCCATTTTCGGGTTTTTGAGGGGTCTAAGGTAAATCTTTTGGGTAATCTCTGGCTACGTTAAACAAGCGGATTACCTGTATTTGCAATGATTTATTAAAAAAAACTAAGCCACCCCTCGCTTGATGCAGTTAAAACCAGTTAATCGAAGACAAATATTTACAAAAAACCCCGCCAATTGGCGGGGTGGTACGGTCGCTTTCCAGTTGCCCCAAGACTCTTTGCAGTTAGTTTCAGTTGATGAACGAAACTACGCATAGCAAACACCGATGACAATACCACAATAGTGGGATTTATTTGTACCTATGATATTTGGATATCACCTTATCTTTCTTTTTTAAAATGAATGCATGGCTGATTCGAAATCTTTTGCAGAAACAATCAAAGCAGGTTATAGTTTTAAAAGTGATGCAGTAAAAATAGGTGTTGGCATGCTCGATGGATCTGTGGTTCCCGGAGCCGATGTATTTCTTCCATTAAAAACCATGAATCGACATGGTTTGATTGCAGGTGCTACCGGTACTGGGAAAACAAAATCTTTCCAGGTTATAGCCGAAGCTTTGAGTGATAGCAGTATTCCAGTTGTCATGCTGGATATAAAAGGCGATCTGAGTGGCATTGCCAAACCTGGAAATACAGACAGCAGGATTACAGAAAGAGCAAATACATTGGGAATTTCATATACACCCACTGGTTATCCTGTTGAATTGTTAACGCTTGGTAAGCAAAATGGAATTCGATTAAAAGCAACCGTTACAGAATTTGGACCGGTTTTGCTAACAAAAATTTTAGGACTCAACGATACACAGGGTGGTATTGTAACATTAATATTTAAGTATTGTGATGATAACAAACTTCCACTTCTTGATTTAAAAGACTTTGTTCGGGTATTGCAATTCATCGGTAATGAAGGGAAGAAAGAACTTGAAAAATCATACGGCAAAATCTCTACTACATCAACCGGTACCATTTTAAGAAAAGTGATCGAATTGCAACAGCAGGGAGCTGATATGTTTTTTGGTGAAAAAAGTTTTGAGATTGATGACCTGATGCGCATTGGAAAAGACGGTAAGGGAATAATTTCCATTGTGCGTGTAAGTGACCTGCAGGATCGTCCCAAAATGTTTTCAACATTCATGCTCCAGTTACTGGCTGAATTGTATGCTATTTCTCCGGAGGAAGGGGACCTGGATAAACCAAAGCTTGTCATTTTTATTGATGAAGCCCATTTGATATTCCAGGAAGCAACAACAGTCCTGCTGCAACAGGTTGAAACGGTTATTAAACTTATACGATCTAAAGGGATCGGTGTTTTTTTCTGTACGCAAAACCCGGTTGACATTCCTCCTTCAGTACTTGCGCAACTTGGATTGAAATTGCAGCATGCATTGCGGGCTTTTACTGCTGCAGACAGGAAAGCGATCAAACAGGCAAGTGAAAATTATCCTGAAACGGAATTTTATAAAACCCAGGACCAAATAACACACCTTGGTATTGGTGAAGCATTTATTACGATGTTAAATGAAAAGGGCATCCCCACTCCGCTGGTACATACCATGCTTGTTCCACCAAAAAGCAGGATGGATATTCTGGAGGAAAATGAAGTGAATGAAATTGTCAGTCAATCCCCGTTAGCTAAAAAATATAATATCGATGTTGATTCCAAAAGTGCCTACGAAATTCTAAATGAAAAACTGGAGGAAGCCGCTTCAGCACCTGTTGAAGAATCTGCAAAAAATCAAAAAACGTCACGTAAAAAGGAAGAAGGATTTTTTGATAGCCCTGTTATGCGACAGGCAGGAAGAACTGCAGCAAGTGTGATAACAAGATCACTGCTTGGTGCTCTTGGTCTGGGAGGCCGGACGAGGAGAAGAAGTTTGTTTTAGTAAGTATCACGACAAGTTAATTTTTCCGAAGTGATCTATTTTTATTTTTCCTTCGGCCTGCAGGTAATCGATTACTTTCCACGTTTTTTCCCTGTTATATTTTTTTAGTTCCAGTAATAATTGATCTGTATGTAAAGGTTTTTGATCCAGGGCTTTTAATACTGATAGTCGGATATTTTCAAAATCTGTTTCTGTCAGTACAGTTTTTTTTCTGTTCATGCAATTATCACAAACACCACAATCCTTCACATCACTGTCTCCAAAATATGCGGAAATTGACGCACTTCTGCAATCAGTTGTATTTGTAACAAATGAAATCATAGCTGCAGTTCTGTCGAGAAAAGCTTTTTTTCTTAGTTGCATTCCTTCCAGGTCAATAACGAGTTGTTCAGAAGGAACACGTGTCCTTAGAAATTGCAGTCGGGGAGTAGACGATCTCGGCTTGTATTCAATCACCCTGCTGTTGTTTAATTGTCGAAGCTGATCCATTACTTCATCAGGATGAATTTTCATCATTGATGCAATACCTGTCTCATGGATCTTTGCAGGCTGGTCAAAAATTCCTTCATATTGTCGCAGTAAAGTTTTGATGATTGGTTCCAATCGTGGATTATTATTTTCAAATTCTTCCAGGTTGATCTTGTCTATTGTAAAAACCACGGTTGATGGAAAATAAAAAGATTCTGATACGGATATCCATCCGTCCTGTTCAAGTGTTTTTAACGAATAAAATACCAATTGCGAATCAAGCTTGAATTTTTTAATAAAGTCAGACAGATCAAAATCATAGCTCTTCTCAATTTCACCTGTAGGTGCTTGCAAATAATTCACAACTGACTGGTAAACTTTTCGTATCTCATCCATTTGTGGGTAACGAATATCAGCCTGCAGTGGTAAGGCTTTTAATTGTATTTCATCGCTTAGCAGCACTGCATAAGAACGTTTTAAATCCCTCCCTGCGCGACCTGCTTCCTGGTAATAATGTTCCAACGAATCGGGAATATCGATGTGGACCACTGTTCTAACATCAGGTTTGTCGATTCCCATTCCGAATGCATTTGTGCATGCTATAATTCTTATATCATTGTTGATCCACGCATCCTGGCGGGCATTTCTTTCTTCAGTTGACAGACCTGCATGATAATATGATGCGCTGATTTTGTGCATTTGCAGAAGAGAACATATTTCTTCCGTTCTCCTTCGACTCTTGCAATAAACTATTCCTGTACCTGGAACATTGTTGATCACTTCAAGCAGCTTATTCACTTTTGGAACTCCATGAAAAACACTGTACGAAAGATTAGGTCGTGCAAAAGGTTGTTGAATAATATTCTTTTTTGCAAACCCTAATTTTTCGCAAATGTCATTTTGCACAAATGGAGTTGCAGAAGCTGTTAACGCAAGAACAGGAACGTTTGGCAATTCTTCCCTGATTTTAGCAATTTCAAGGTATTGTGGACGGAAATCATATCCCCATTGGCTGATGCAATGAGCTTCATCAACAGCTATCATGTTGATTCCAAAACCAGGTAGATATTCTTTGAATAGGGATGTTTGTAATCTTTCAGGCGATACATATAAAAATTTGCAATTGCTGTCCGCTGCTGTCTGAAAAATATTGAT
>CAZCKF010000179.1:0-6825 GCA_964499155.1 uncultured Chitinophagaceae bacterium | reverse complement strand
GGCAAAGTTGGAGTGGCCATTGATTCTCTCAGGGATATTGAAATTCTATTTGACAAGATCAAACTTGATGAAGTAACAACATCCATGACGATCAATGCAACCGCATTTATTCTTTTGTCTTTTTATGTTGCATTGGCAAAAAAGCAGGGTGCAGATCTTTCAAAGATCAGCGGCACCGTGCAGAATGATATTCTAAAAGAATATGCTGCGCGTGGAACGTACATCTACCCTCCTGCTCCATCGATGAAAATTATCACGGACATCTTTGAATGGTGCAGCAATGAATTACCAAAGTGGAATACCATTTCCATTTCAGGGTACCACATTCGGGAAGCCGGCAGTACAGCAGTACAGGAAATTGCCTTTACACTCTGTAATGGAAAAGCGTATGTAAAAGCAGCGCTAGATCGTGGACTTGACATCAATGTATTTGGAAAAAGACTTTCATTTTTTTTCAATTCACATAATAATTTATTTGAAGAGATCGCCAAGTTTCGTGCAGCAAGACGAATATGGGCAGGCATGATGAAAGAAATGGGCGCAACAGATCCCCGGTCAATGATGCTTCGATTTCATGCACAAACCGGCGGCAGTACACTTACAGCGCAACAACCGATGAATAATATTGCAAGAGTAACGGTTCAAACCCTTGCTGCTGTACTGGGTGGTACTCAATCATTACATACCAATGGTTATGATGAAGCATTGAGTTTACCTACTGAAGAGGCAGCGAGAATTGCACTTCGGACACAACAGATCATAGCGTTTGAAAGTGGAGCTGCTGATACGGCTGATCCGCTTGCAGGAAGTTATTTTATAGAAGAACTCACATCGAGGGTTGAAGAAGAAGCAGTAAAACTTATTTCAAAAATTGATGCAATGGGTGGAAGCGTCAAAGCCATCGAGCAGGGTTTTATGCAAAATGAAATTGCACGCAGCGCTTATGATTACCAGAAAAAAATCGAATCAGGTGAAAAGATCATTGTCGGAATGAATAAGTTTACGGTGAATGAAGAGGCGAATAAAAATCTCTTTCGTATTGACGACAGCATTCGAACACAACAATCCGAAAGAATTGCAAAACTGAAATCAACAAGAGATGCAAAACTGGCGTTGGAAAAACTTTCTGAATTAAAAACAACAGCCACCGAAGGACGAAATATTATGCCTGCAGTAATTGCTGCTGTTGAAAGTGATTGTACGCTCGGAGAAATTGCGGATGTGCTGAGAGGGATATATGGGGAGCATAAGTCGTGATGAGTGGGCAGTGGTGAGTGGGCAGTCGGCAGGTCGTGCTAAGAATAGGTAAAAGCTTTACACCTGATTTTTTTAAATACTTAATTGGTGCTCAGTTAAGAATAACTGATGAATCTCTTTTGGTGTCCGCACTGCCCACTGCCTACTGCCTACTCACCAATCCCCCTTCCCCCTACGGAAAAATCTTCCGCGTAACAATATCCGACTTCCTTAGCTTTTTCTCCATCTTAAAATTCTTCAGCACTGCTGACAGGTTCTCAAATTTCCAGTCTTCCATGTCAGGATGTGTGATGATCTCAAAAGGTAATTTTGAAAGTGGTCCGATAGGCAGATCAAAACCACGCAGGGGTTGGTCCTGTCCTTTCTGAATGACAATAAAACGAAATTCTTCTTCGTGTTTGTAACTTTTGTCTTTTAGAAAACCAATGATCTGGTGTGCTCTTTTTCTCATTGCTCCTTCATCAAATGGCATCATTTTCAAATAATCCACTTTACCATAACATAAGGTTGGAAATTGTTCTGACTTGAGTTTTTTAGCCCTCCTTGTAATTAATTGCGTTAATTCCGAAGCTGGAAAATTAATGGCAACACTATCAGGGTTGGAGTGCGTTTCCCACATAGCCATCGATTCGTTATCCCCCAGGAACCAGCAGCTAGCGTACATGTATTGCTGGATATGCTGCAATTTTTGGTCAACAATTTCTTCATGTATGTTTTTTGGATCATCAGGTTTTGTGCTGGTCCTGCGAATGCTCACTTTACCAGAATCATCCTTCTTCATCACATATTTATCTGATATCCCCTCCAAGGGATCGCTGAAGGAACTTAATGGAGCAAAGAATATGCTCTCCGTATTTAAAAAATACAATAGTTGGTGCAAATCGGTATAACGCCATAAGCAATCGTTTTCATCCACATTGTATTCCTTATTCAATCGAATCTCCATACTTATATTTAACAAAAATTGCATGCCAATGCATAAAGGCACACAGGCATAGTAAAGATTAAATTCACAAGTAAATCCTTAAAAAAAATCTGCGATAATTTCCTTAACATGAAAAAGTTTTTCTTACTGCTTACGATTGCAATCAATTTCTCCATAGCTGAAGCACAGCCCTCTTTTATTACAGACAGCCTTGATAAGTATGTAGCAGAGGGATTGCTTGATTGGAAATTGCCAGGACTGGCTGTTGTTGTGGTTAAAGATGGCAAGGTGCATGTAATGAAAGGTTTCGGGGTTCGGGATATAACATCAAATCAGCCTGTGGATGAAAACACTATGTTCTTCATTGCAAGCAATACAAAACTTTTTACCGGCACAGCACTGGCATTACTTGAATTCAGGAACAAACTGTCGCTTAATGATAAAATGACAAAGTTTTTCCCGCAATTTAAATTGTATGATAATATAAGTTCCCAGCTTGTAACGGTCCGGGATATGCTAACGCATCGAATTGGGACTAAAACGTACCAGGGTGATTTTACTTTCTGGAATACAACTTTGTCGCGCGATGAGATCATGCGCAGAATGCGATACCTGAAGCCAGTTGGAATTTTCAGGCAGGACTATGGTTATTGCAACAGTTGTTTCCTTGCAGCAGGACAGGTGATTCCAAAAGTAACCGGGCGAACATGGGAGCAATTCATTACTGATTCCATCCTCAGTCCTTTGCAAATGACAAGTACCACTGCACTTTCAAAGGGTGTGGAAGAATTACCAAATGTTGCTACGCCATACACCACCAGTTATACAAATGAATTAAGAACAGTACCCTATGACAAATGGGATAACCTTGCTCCTGCTGCAAGCATTGTGAGTAACATTAAAGACCTTGCGAATTGGTTGCAGTTCCAATTGGACAGTGGAAAATTTAATGGTCGACAGGTTATACCCTGGACGGTATTACAAAGAACACGCGATGTAAATATTATTACTACCAGCCGAAAATCCTCCACTTTCCCCATGCACTTCAGGGGATATGCATTGGGATTGAATGCAGCAGATTATAATGGAAGACAGGTATACTGGCATACAGGAGGAGCAGCGGGCATGGTTAGTGTTGTCGCATTTGTGCCCGAAGAAAAACTGGGTATTGCAGTTTTAACCAACAATGACAACCAGAGTTTATACGAATTGCTTCGCTACCAGATCCTGGATGCATACCTCAACGTGCCATTTGTAAACCGGAGTAAAAATGCATTTCGTGCACACAATGAAGGAATGGACAGGCAACTCCAGGAAATACAATCCTGGAAGGACAGGTTGAAAGGCTATAAACCTTCACTACCTCTTTCTGCTTATACGGGCTCTTATGCTAATAATCTGTATGGAACAATTACGGTTACGGAGAAATCTGGTGGCTTGCATATTCGTTTCAATAGCCATGACGACCTGAGTGCAACACTTGATTACATGGATAATGGCGAGTGGTTGTTGCAGTACAACAATATTGAGTATGGCATTTTTACAACAAGGTTTGTGATTTCACAAAACAGGGTACAATCAGTTTCAATCCAGGCGAATGAATTCGTGGAATACGACCCGTACATTTTTATTAAACAGGTAAAAAAATGATCAGGCTACTTCTCTTTCAAGATTGTCAGTGGCGATGAACAATTTGAGATTATCCCTCAGGTAATCAATCATCATTTTCATTGCGAAAAATTTCTCGGTGAGTAGCAGGTAATGGTCAAGTTCTGCATCATCGAGTTTTCCATTTTCAACAGTCAGAATTGACATTTTCATCAATTGTTCCTTGAATTCGGAGCTTAAATTCTCAATCTCTTTTCGATGGCCAATGAACCGGTTTTGAAAATATTGAAGGTCGTGAGAGTTGAATAGATCCTCATCCCGACCCGCTGCTTCATACAACCTGTCGCGCATATAATTGATTGCAGCTTTATAGAAATCAAGACCTGCAAGCATGGAGTTCTTATGTTTGATAATTCCGCTCATTCTGAACATTAAGTAAAGAATAAAAAATTATGTTTACAACAGGCAGTCGCCGGATGGGGAAATCGTGGGGATGAATGAGGGGCTTTAGACTTTTACATGATTTGAATCAAGGATAAAAAATTTGAAAAAATCTTTTTAGATACACAATAAAACACCTGCTTTCGATAGATGCAACCACAACTTGTTACATCACGTGAAGAACTCATGCAAATTCTTCAACTGCAAAAAAGAAACCTGCTGCAAACTATTTCTTCTGAGGAAATGAAATCACAGGGTTTTGTTACCATGCATCACAACCTCTCCATGCTCGAAAAAATGCATGATTTTGCACCATCGGTAATTATAAAAGAGGGAAACGAACTTGTTGGTTATGCGCTTACCATGTTTCAGGAGTGCAGGGATGTGGTGCCAGCTCTTGTACCGATGTTATGGGACAGATTTGCGTTGATAAAAAATACAGGGGGCAGGGTGCCTTTGAAATGTTGTATGATCACCATGAAAAGTGTTTCAATGATTTTGATTTTATCATTACTGAGATCTCATCCCGCAATCACAGATCGCTTCGTGCTCATGAAAAGGTTGGATTTAAAGTAGTTCATACTTTTCGCGATGAACTTGATGAATGGGTGATCGTAATCCGTGAATATCATCAATCGTAGGGATTTTGGACCTTGTACCTTGGACCTTGCCGCCACGCCCTTAACTTTACCGGCTTATGACGGATGAACGTTCACTGAATTTTTTGGAAGAAATAATAGAAAATGACCTGCAGAGCGGTAAATACAAAAGTATTGTAACACGATTCCCGCCTGAACCCAATGGTTATTTGCACATCGGGCATTCAAAGAGCATTTATGTAAATTTTGGACTTGCTAAAAAATACGGTGGCTATACCAATCTCAGATTTGACGACACCAACCCGGTTACAGAGGATATCGAATATGTTGACTCAATAAAAGATGATGTAAGGTGGCTGGGTTATGAATGGAAAAGTGAATTATATGCTTCCGATTATTTTGATCAACTGTATGAATTTGCTGAAAAGCTTATTCATGAAGGACTCGCATATGTAGATGATTTGAAGAGCGAAGAAATTGCACAGCAAAAAGGTACACCAACTGAACCGGGCATAAACAGTCCCTTCCGGGACCGCAGTGTGGAAGAAAATCTTAGACTGTTCAGGGAAATGAAGAAAGGAGCTTTTCCCGATGCTGCAAAAACACTACGTGCGAAAATTGATATGGCGCATACAAACATGCTGATGCGCGACCCGATCCTGTATCGCATCAAACACGCGCACCATCACAGAACTGGTGATAAGTGGTGTATTTACCCGATGTATGATTTCGCTCATGGACAAAGCGACAGCATAGAAAATATTACGCATTCCATTTGCACACTTGAATTCGTTCCACACCGTGAATTGTATGACTGGTTGATTGAAAAACTCGGAATATTTCCTTCACACCAGTATGAAATGGCAAGACTCAATTTGAGTTATACTGTGATGAGCAAACGAAAATTGTTGCAGCTCGTCAATGAACAACATGTTACAGGATGGGATGATCCTCGTATGCCTACCATCAGCGCTTTGAGACGCAGAGGTTATACGCCCGAGGCTGTGCGTGATTTTAATGAGCGCGTTGGTGTAGCAAAACGTGAAAACTTAATTGACGTTGGTCTTCTGGAATTCTGCGTGCGTGAACACCTCAATAAAATTGCCGAACGCAGGATGGTGGTTTTTGACCCAGTGAAAATAGTGCTCTCAAATTATCCTGAAGGTCAAACTGAAATGATGAAAAGTGATAACAATCCGGAGGATGGTAAAGACAGTATGCGTGATGTCCCATTCAGCAGAAACCTTTACATTGAGCGCGAAGACTTCATGGAAAATCCGCCCAAAAAATATTTTCGCCTGGCTCCCGGCCAGATGGTCCGTTTAAAATCGGCATACATCATTCGATGCGATGAGGTGATTAAAGATGCAGCAGGAAATGTGTTGGAATTACGATGCAGCTACATTCCGGAAAGCAGGAGCGGCAGTGATACCTCCGGGATCAATGTGAAAGGAACACTTCACTGGGTGAGCATCGATGAAGCAGTGCAAATTGAAGTGAGGTTATATGACCGTTTATTCCGTGTAGAAGATCCCGCATCTGAAACAGGTGATTTTAAAGAATACTTCAATCCCGATTCACTCCAGGTAATTAAAAATGCTTTTGCTGAACCATCATTGCTATCAGCAACTCCATCCGATCGTTACCAGTTTTTGAGAAAAGGATATTTCTGCCTGGACAAAGATTCCACTAACGGAAAGTTTATTTTTAATAGAACGGTAACCTTAAAAGACTCATGGGCGAAAGAGCGGGGAAAGACTCAAGATTCAAGAATCAAGAATCAAGTGAAGATTAAAATTAGAAAGTATGAATATTCAAGTATTGGATCAAGTTGAAAATTGATTCTATATTCAGCGGTACTTGAATATTTTTTCTTTCACACTTTTCTCTTCCCTTGAATCTCGATCCTTGAATCTTGAGTCTTGAATCTTGAGTCTTGAATCTTATTTATACAGCTTCTGCTCCGAAGTATAATACGTCTTCCTCCCTCCTGCC
>CAZCKF010000178.1:0-6875 GCA_964499155.1 uncultured Chitinophagaceae bacterium | reverse complement strand
GCCTCTTTTGAAACATTTGTAAAAACTGCATGCTTCAAAGATTCATCGTAATCATTCCTGTAAAGCCTGTCTGTTCCGGAATGAGAACCATCCGTTATGATCGGCCTGAATTTATTGGGATAATCTCCTTTGACTATTTCATTGTTCAAAATATAAACGTCAAGATCATTGTCATTATCATAATCAAAAAACGCAGCCATTGTTGAATGGCTCGTGTCGTTTAATCCATATTCTGCAGCCATTTCCTTAAAAACAGGAACACCACCAGTAATTCCCTGGTTGATGTACAACATATTCTGGCGCCTGGAAGGATCTTTATGAATGGATGCACACACATACATGTCCTGCAAACCATCGAGGTTTATATCAACAACGGCAACTCCCCTGCACCAGCGGCCCAATCCATCAACTCCTGCTTTTGCAGTGACGTCCTCAAATTTGAAATCACCCATGTTTAAATAAAGTCTGTTTTGCACCATATTGCCGGTGAAGTAAACATCCTGTAAACCATCATTATTAAAATCTCCAATGCCGACACCACCCCCATTGTAAACATTTTCAAAATCAAGGACGTTGATTGAATCTGTTTCTATGATCTCGTTATTGAATTCAATTCCGGTGACGTCAGATGACAAGGATTTAAAAAGTGATCTATCCTTGCATGAGGTGAAAAAAAGAACCAGGATAAACAGGCAGGAAATATTACGCAAACAAGAAAACCTGGATTGTGTTGACAAACCGGAAAGATACCTGTTCGACTTAACGCACGAAGTCATTTTCATAGATGGCTTTGACAAAAAAGTGGTGGTGCCCAATTTAAGGCTTAATCCTTAAATGGGTGAAGCAAGGACTGGAAAAGTTGACTGGAACGAAGATATTTTCTGGGTATTTTATTAAAAAAAGAGGCAGCAATCTTCTACCTCCTTCCACAATATTTTTTTTTAATTAATATCCAGGATTTTGTTTCAATGCGGGCACACCACCTGTTGTACTTAAATCGATTTGTCGCTGTGGAATTGGGAAATATTCGTTTTTGCCTGCGGTAAAACTGGCTCCGATAAAACTATTCCTCTTCGTTCTTTCATAGGCCAGGTAAGCATTAAGCGTGGGAGCTGCTATACCCCATCGAACAAGATCAAAAAACCTGTGTCCCTCCATGCCTAATTCCAGTTTACGTTCAAACTGAACAGCCTTTCTCGCATAATTTTTATCAGCCCAGGGTGCAGTGTATTGCGCCAACACATAATTCGCAGCGGGTACTGCACTAAATCCAAGTGCCGGATTTGCATCATCAATATAATTGAATACAAAACTTTGCGGATTGGCTGCCCTGGCACGTATCTGGTTTACATAACCACGCGCAACATTCAAATCTCCAATTTCCACTTCTGCTTCTGCTGCCATTAATAAAACATCAGCAAACCGGATCAATGTATAATTGTTCGCTGTAACACCGCTTGTCCAGAATGATGCATCAGTATACCTGTTTGTCTGCGATTTATAATAAGTATTCTTCTTAGGACTGTATGGTCCACCATACACCTGGTCACGTATCCAATTTGCACCAGGATGATTCCCCCAATCCAGATATGGAATGCCGCGTCGACCAACGGTCCAGTCGAGACGGGGATCAAGTGTACCAGCATATTCAACATAGCCAGGTGAACCAGAAGCGAGTCCCTGGTCATTGGTAACCTCGGTAGCATTGTAATTATCAAATTCAGGAAGTCCTGCTACAGTTTTGTATGAGTTTACAAAATCCTGTGATGGTTGAAAAAAACCGCAACAACCTCCCGGACCACCTGTGTGTGGAAAATTCAATACATCGCCCCATCCTCCATTCGCAGCATCGACCGCTCCATCGTTGACCGAATATTGAATCGCGAAAACAGATTCGGCACTGTTCTTTGTTTCTGCATTGAAATTATCCTGGAATTTAGTGAGCAATGCATACTTCACACCTTTTGGATTTCTGCCATTGGCGATGACAGCATTTAAAACTGTTCTTGCTTCAGAATATTTTTTCTGAAACAAAAGTGCTTTTGCATACAATGCACCTGCAGCCCATTTATTTGCGCGTCCTATTTCATTCTGCAATTCTGGCAAATTATCATATGCATGTTTGAGATCTGCTTCAATCATTGGCCAGATGTCAGTTTCATTACCAATTTTAAAATCAGTTACATTTTCATCAACATACGGAACATTGTTCCACATTTTCTTTGCTTCAAAATGATAATGGCCACGTAAAAACCTCGCTTCACCGAGAATTCGCTTTCGATCTGCATCTGAAATATCATCAGCTTTTGCAAGTACACGAATGGTATTATTTGTGCGAGCGACACCTTCATATACCACTCTCCATTTTACATTGAAATAAGCATTGTTCGCAGTTTGCTCATAACGTCCAATAGGATTCATGTCAGACTGATCACCAGCATCGGAACCCTTATTCGCATCACCACCAACAACACTACCATAAATCCAGTTGCTTCCCGCAGCCTCCCAACCGCCAAGAAATATACCTGCACCATTTATAAATCCATCAAGAACAGAATAGGCGCCAATGAGTAACCCTTCAACACCTTTTTTATTCGCAAGGGCTTCTTCATTTAATGCAGCTTTTGCAGGTTGGTTTAAAAAATCTTTACATGAATAGCAAGTGATTACTATTGCCGCAATCACCAGCAGGGGAGTGAATTGCTTTTTCATAAACAAGAGATGATGGCAAAAAAAAGAGGCAGAGAAAATTCTCTGCCTCAAAGTATGAAAATTTAAAATAATTAATAACCTGGATTCTGTTTCAGAGCAGCAACGCCACCAGTTGTACTTAAGTCGATCTGGCGTTGAGGTATTGGGAAATATTCATTTTTACCTGCGGTAAATGTTGCACCTGTCAGGTAATTTCTCTTTGTTCTCTCATATGCCAGATATGCATTCAGCACAGGAGCAGCAACACCCCAGCGTACAAGATCAAAGAACCTATGTCCCTCCATGCCCAGTTCAAGCTTGCGCTCGAAGAATACAGCAACTCTTGCTGCATTTTTATCTGTCCATGGTGCTGTGTATTGAGAAACCAAATAATTCGCTGCAGGCACATTGCTGTAACCTAAAGCAGGGTTAGAATCATCAATGTAATTGTATACAAGGCTTTCAGGATTTCCTGCTCTTGCACGAATTTGATTTACATAACCACGGGCCACATTCAAATCACCCACTTCCACTTCTGCTTCTGCTGCCATAAGAAGTACATCAGCATAACGGATCAGTGTGTAGTTATTTGCAGTAACACCACTTGTCCAGAATGACGCATCAGTAAAACGATTTGTTTGTGATTTGTAATAAGTATTTTTCTTCGGAGCATAAGGACCGCCATACACCTGGTCACGAATCCAGTTAGCACCAGGATGGTTACCCCAATCGAGGTAAGGAATTCCGCGGCGACCAACTGTCCAGTCAAGTCTTGGATCAAGTGTGCCTGCATACTCCACAAATGGCTGAGAAGATGAAAGTCCCTGGTCGTTCGTTACTTCACCAGTATTGTAATTAACCGGATCAGGAAGACCTGCAACTGTTTTATAAGAATTCACAAGATCCTGTGATGGCTGGAAGAAACCGCAACATCCACCTGGACCTCCGGTATGCGGGAAGTTCAATACTTCACCCCATCCACCATTTCCTGCATCAACAGCTCCGTCATTTACAGAATACTGAACAGCGAAAACTGATTCAGAACTGTTTTTTGTTTCTGCATTGAAATTATCCTGGAAACGGGTAAGCAATGCATATTTCACACCTTTTGGATTTCTACCATTGGCGATAATTGCATTCAATACTGTTCTGGCTTCAGCATATTTTTTCTGGAACAAGAGCGCTTTTGCATACAATGCAGCAGCCGCCCATTTGTTTGCCCGTCCGATTTGTGCCTGCAATTCTGGTAAATTATCGTAAGCATGTTTCAGATCCGCTTCAATCATTGGCCAGATGTCAGCATCATTGCTAAGCTTGAATTCAGTAAGTGTTTCATCAACATAAGGAACCTTGTTCCACATTTTCTTTGCTTCAAAATGATAATGCCCACGAAGAAATCTTGCTTCTGCAAGTATTCTTTTCTGATCAGCAGCAGTGATGTCAGTTGCTTTTGCAAGCACGCGGATTGCATTATTTGCACGTGCAATACCTTCGTAAACCACGCGCCATTTAACATTGAAGTAATTGTTGGTTGCTGTAGGTTCATAACGCTCGATTGGATTGATATCAGGTTGGTCACCAGCATCAGATCCTTTATGAGCATCACCTCCGACCACGCTTCCGTAAACCCAGTTTGTACCTGATGATTCCCAACCGCCAAGGAAAATTCCTGCACCATTGATGAATCCATCAAGAACTGAATAGGCCCCGATCAGCAAGCCCTCAACACCTTTTTTATTTGCAAGTGCATCTTCATTCAATGATGCTTTGGGTGGCTGCTCGAGGAAATCTTTACAGGAATAAATCCCTGCCGTGAGCGCTCCAAGTAGCAAAAGTGAATAGACTCTTTTTTTCATATTGTCGTTTGTGTATTTATTAGAAATTCAGGTTTAATCCAAATGTCCACTGCTTTACTGTTGGATATGCTCCGGCATCAATTGATCTTGCCTGGTCGCCTCCAATAATTTCAGGATCCATTCCAGTGTATTTCGTGATCGTAAATGGATTCGTTGCCTGCACATAAACTCTTAGTTTGTCAATGCTGATCCTGTTGATCAGTTTTGCTGGCAATGAATAACCAAGTGTTATATACTTCGCGCGGAAATAAGAAGCATTCTCCAGGTAATATGAGTTAGGTACTCCATTGTTGCTGAAGTTTGAAACGTTTTCTGCGATTGGAACATTTGTATTTGTTCTTGTTGGCAACCATGATTCATACAATGCTGCCTTGCTCTTTGCTCCCTGGAATGATGGGAAGAAGTCAGTCCACCATTTTACATAGTTGATTGCTTCCGCGCCAGACACACCATAGAAGAACATGGAAAGATCAAAATTGGAATAACCGGCATTCAACTGGAGACCATAAGTGAAATCAGGATTTGGATCTCCGAAATAAACGCGGTCGTTTGCATTGATCGTTCCGTTACCATCAGCATCGCGGTATTTGAATCGACCAGGAGCTGCGTTGTCCTGAACAGGAGAACGTGTAACATCACCTGCGTCCTGGAACAATCCTATTACTTCATAACCGAAGAACGAGCCAATCGGATGTCCTTTTGCATTGCGTACAAAATTTCCGATACGGCTACCGCCTGCTTCGAAATTGTCAATACCCTCTGCAATTTCAACGATCTCGTTATTCACTGTGGTGAAAGTAACGGTACCGTCTAAACGAACACCTTTGGCACCGCCAACGTTTGCACGATGTGAAATCGCAAGATCAATACCTGTGTTCTTCATACTTGCAACGTTGTAGAAAGGAGGCGCAACACTACCAGCGGCACCGCCTGTTCCTGGCTGCTCAAGTCTGAACAACAGGTCATTTGAATTCTTGGTATACCAGTCAAAAATAACTTCTGTTTTTCCTTTGAAAAGAACCGCATCGAAACCGATATTAGTTGTTTTCTGCTCTTCCCATTTACCATTTGGATTTCCGAGCTGTGTTTGCTGGAATCCCTGGAAAATGCCTGAACCACTTGTACCGTTGATATCGTAGAATGCACTACCAGCAGCACCACCAAACAGGTTAAGACTGTTATTGGCAAGTGCACCAGAGTTACCCATTGTACCATAGCTACCCCTGATCTTCAGATCAGACAGCCAGCCAAGTCCCTGCATGAAATCTTCACGTGAAATTCTCCAGCCAAGAGAGAAGGCCGGGAAATTACCATAACGCAGATCTTCACTGAACACAGAAGAACCATCTCTCCTGATTGTAAAGCTTGCAAGGTATTTGTCTTTAAATACGTAATCTGCTTTTGCGAAATAGGAAAGCAGGGTAATTGGTGTGGAAGGTGCACCATTATTTGTTTGTTGTCCACTACCTGTATTCAGCGCAACAAATTCATTGTCGTCAATGAAGTATCCGATCCTTGATGCTTCCATTGAACGGCCAATATTGAATTTGCGTGCTTCAGTACCAACAAGCACATTCACATCATGATCGTTTGCAAAAATGTTACGGTATGTTGCCTGGTTTGTCCAGATATATTGCGAACCTCTCCATGATCCTTCAGTGAACCTGTTATTCGTATTATTTTCAGAATTCTCGTAAGTTTTGTAAGTATAGAAATACCAGTTGCTGCTGTTGAGTTCACCACCGAAACTAGATCTCACGGTAATGTGTTTCAGGATGTCTGCTTCAGCATACAGGTTTCCAATTACGTTTACATTATTTCCTCTGTTGTTTCTTGCACGAAGTCTCGTTGCAACAGGATTCGAAGCATTTCCGAGGTTGGCTCCTCTTGAACCCGCAAAATTTCCCATTATGTCGTAAATGGGTATGATTGGCTGGTTACGATAGGCCATTGCAATCTCAGTTCCTTCATCGTTGTTACCAGCACGGTTGTCCTGGCTGTAGATCACTGCAAGATTTTCTCCAATGCGAATTGTATTCTTAACATTGAATTCTGTGTTGATCCTTGCAGTATTGCGGCGATAGAAATTATGAATAACAATTCCATCATGATCGAAATAATCGAAGCTGAAATAGTACCTGCTTTTGTCGGCACCACCACTAACAGCAAGATTATGATTCATGATCGGTGCAGCATCCGTGATTTCATCAAACCAGTTTGTACCGATCTTATTAGCACGATGAATCAGGTATGAACCTGGAATGTCATCCATATTCAGGTTATACAATGCAGGATTAACAGCAGGATCTCCTTCCATTTTTCCCGCAG